>JABFSY010000022.1 GCA_013140395.1 Cyclobacteriaceae bacterium | reverse complement strand
AGAACAAGAGTTATCAGGGACCTCTATGATCGAAAGGCTATCGTATGTTACTCAATTGGACAATTTAAATTCAACTGGCTGGGATGAATATCGATGCAGTGCATCAGCAGCAATCAACTGTTACTTGTACATGGGAGGCAGTTGGCAAAATTTGGCTTCTACATTAGAGCTTTCCGAGTCGAATCTGACCTACGCTAACGTTCATCAAGCACAGGAAAAATTATATGTTTTGTCGGGAGGAGATTCGACCGGAATGCTTGGTCAGTATTACGCGAAATGGGATGATCGTGGCGACCTAACTGGTTATAATGTAAAAAAAGATAACCTTCTCACATTTGTCTTTGAGAACTTGAATATGTATGCCAAACCGATCCTCCCTTTGAAATTAACAGATACCAAGGGAATGCAACAGGCCATCAACGATATGTATCACAAGCCTATCTTACCCATTCATTCGGAAGATCTTAGAAACAAAAAAAAGCAAGTGGTAGCCTATTTTAGAAAGAATCCACAAGGTGCTATCTTTATGGGGGTAAATGAAAATTCTAAAACTGGTGAAACATTGCCCGCTATTGACGAGCGAATTTCGTCTCAAAACCACTATGTGATGTGTGTGAAAATTGATGGGCACTATTATGAGCTAGATACCTGGAGAAGGCCCGGACAAAAAACGTTAACAAAACTGATCGACAAAAAGGTAGATGAGTTGCTATTCAATACACATAACATGCTGCTCGAAATGTATTTTAAATAGAATTCACAATTGATTTTTTAGGAATCTGTTTTTAAAACCAATATCGACTACATTCACATTTAAAAATCAAAAACATGCCAACCTATCAGATTAAAATCAACGGCAAGAGTCTACAGACAGAAGCGGATTCTGATACACCTCTTTTGTGGGTGTTGCGAGATAACCTCGGTTTAGTGGGAACAAAATACGGTTGTGGCATCTCACAATGTGGTGCTTGCACTGTTCACCTGAATGGTGTGGCTGTTCGTTCCTGTTCATTGCCTATTTCAGCAGTGGGTAGCAAAGCGGTAACAACCATTGAAGGGCTCTCCGAAAAAGGTGATCACCCGGTACAGCAAGCGTGGAATGAAGTTGATGTGGCACAGTGTGGCTATTGCCAGGCCGGACAAATCATGACAGCTGCAGCCTTGCTTGGCAAGAAATCAAAGCCAACAGATCAGGAAATTGAAACAGCGATGAACGGAAATATTTGCCGTTGCGGTACCTATCACCGCATTCATGAAGCAGTGGTACTAGCCTCAACCAAAATCTCAAAATAATCACGATATGGAGACAATAGCTAAGACCAACAGACGTGATTTTTTAAAATTAGGACTTGCCACTGGAGGTGGATTGATACTCGGATTCCACTGGAATACCTCTTCAGCGTCTTCCTTTGAAGTAGTAAACCCTGATCTTCTAGATACCATTAATTTCAATAGTTATCTCTCTATTTCTGCGGATGATGTAATAACCATTTTTTCTCCCAATCCTGAACTTGGTCAAAATATCAAAACGTCTTTTCCGATGATAGTAGCGGAGGAGTTGGATGCCGATTGGATGAAAGTGAAAGTAGTGCAGGCAATGTTGGATTCGAAAAAATACGAACGTCAACTGACGGGTGGGAGTGGAGCTATTCCGCATTCTTGGGAAAGATTGCGCAAAGCAGGCGCCACAGCCCGGCAGATGTTAATAGAAGCCGCGGCTAAAAGGTGGAATGTTTCCATATCCTCCATCACAACTGACACAGGGCTCGTCATTCATGCGGAAAGCGGAAAGAAAGTGACGTATGGCTCTCTTGCTACCGAAGCTGCAACCATCCGTGTACCTACGGATGTAAGACTGAAAGACAAAAAAGATTTTAAGATTATCGGCCAACCCATACACAATGTCGATAATCAAGATATGATTACCGGTAAGCCGCTATATGGCATCGATTTTTACAGGGAAGGAATGCTAATCGCAATGATCCAGCGCCCCAAGCCTTTTGGGATGAAAATTAAATCAGTTGATGCTAGTGCAGCCAAAGCAAGTGCCGGAATTATTGATGTAGTTACATTCAAGAATAACGTGGCAGTAGTTGGCAAATCAACTTGGCAAGTAAATAAAGCGCGCAAGCTGTTGAAGATTGAATATGAGGTTGATGGAAAAATTGAAAGTACAGAAGATCATGACAAGCTCTTCAAAGAATTATTGGAAAGCAAGGAAGCAACAGTAAGACGGAAAGATGGCGATGTAGATGCGGCCTTTGCGGGCGCGGCAAAAGTTATTTCTCGTGAGTATCAATGTCCGTTCCTTCCCCACAATCCGATGGAGCCAATGAATTTCTTTGCTCATGTGCGGCCAGATGGAGTAGAATTAGTGGGGCCTTCACAAACACCGGATATGGCACGCAATGAAGTGGCTAAACTATTAAGCATTTCTCCCGATAAAATTACGTTGGAGTTAACTCGACTAGGCGGAGGCTTCGGAAGGCGATTAAAAGCAGATTATGTATTGGAAGCTGCAGAGCTATCGAGTATCATGAAAGCTCCGGTTAAAGTAATCTGGACGCGCGAAGATGACATGGGTGGTGGAAGCTATCGCCCAGCCGTGCGATATCGTTTTCAGGCGGCTTTGGATGCCAGTGGAAATATGGTCGGATACAAGCTTCGAGGTGTAGGTATTAACGCAGGTAACTCTACACGCGAAGATAACTTCCCTGCTGGTGCTGTCGATAATTTGCTGATTGATTCTGTAGAACATAAGTCAGCGATTACGACCGGTGCCTGGCGCGCGCCTATTACTAATTTTCTCGCTTTTGCAGAACAGTCTTTTCTGGATGAAGTTGCAACAGAAGCAAAACAAGATCCCATTCAGTTTCGATTGAACTTGTTAGAAAAAGCCAAGAAAGCACCGGTAGGTGCGATCAAGTATGACATTGACCGAACGAAAGTAGTGATTGAGTTAGCTGCTGAAAAATCGGGTTGGGGAAAGAAAAAAAATGTAGCACAAGGGTTTAGTGTGTATTTTTCACATCGTTCGTATGTAGCACAAGTGGCAGAAGTTGAGATAGTAAAAGGCAAGCCCGTTGTGAAGAAAATCTTTGCTGCTGCTGATTGTGGAGTGGTGGTCAATTTAAGCGGAGCCAATCAACAAGTACGTGGTGGAATCGTAGATGGAATGGGACATGCTTTTTTTGGGAATCTGACTTTTCGAGATGGCGCTGCCGAGCAAGTAAATTTCAATAGTTACAAGCTAATAAGATATAATGAAGTACCGGAGATAGATGTGCATTTTGTGAACAACGGAATTGACCCTACTGGCTTAGGTGAGCCAGCGTTACCGCCAACTGGAGGTGCTATTGCCAATGCACTTTACAAGGCTACCGGCAAAAGGGTATACAATCAGCCATTCAGCAAACAAGAGGCATTGACAGGAGTGAATTTGAATCCTAAAGGGTGATGTCTGAAAAACACCGGATGGAGTTGTTACAAGTAAAAGCAGTTAGTAAGCAACGAGTCGAAAGATTTGCGGTAAAGAACATTACTTTTTCTCAATCTCGCCTCCAACGAATAGCGATTGCCGGTGAAACCGGAAGTGGAAAGACAACACTGTTAAAAATTATCGCTGGGTTAGAGCAAACAAGTAGTGGGGAGGTAATTTTTCAAAGTAAGAAAGTGGAAGGTCCCGAAGAGACGCTTGTGGCTGGCCATCCTTCCATTGCTTTCTTGCCTCAGTATTTCGAGTTACCCAAATTTCTACGCGTAGAGCAGGTGCTTTCTTATGCAAGTCACGTTAGCTCTGGAGAAGCAAATCGATTGTTCAGGCTATGTCAAATCGAAACGCTGTTGCAAAGAAAAACTAACGAATTATCAGGAGGGGAGAGGCAGCGCATAGCGTTGTGTCGGCTACTAATTGGACGACCGACTTAACTACTCCTTGATGAACCTTTCTCCAACCTCGACATGGCGATGAAGGGTAAACTAAAAACAGTTATCCAGGATATCTCGACTAAACTAAAAATAACATGTCTGCTTGTATCTCATGATCCAGATGACACACTTTCGTGGGCAGAACAGATCATCGTATTGAAAGAAGGAAAAGTAGTACAAAAGGGAACGCCTGAGCAAATTTATCGGGAGCCAGTAAACACGTATGTAGCCGGGTTATTTGGTAAATTCCTTCGGTTAAATGATCAACAACAGAAGTCACTGGGTTATCAGAGAAGAAAAATAGTTAGGCCAGAGGATTTCAAGTTTGTACAAAAAAGTCGGTATTGCTTACCAGGAATTATAGAGGACATAGCTTTTCTGGGGAGTAACTTTGAAGTAAACGTGGTAGTCGGTAAGGTGGTTGTGAATATAAAGTCAGCACGAAAGTTGAAAGTAGGCCAATCTGTTTTTGTTGGGTTGAAGCGCAGACTGTAAAACTTGACAAGAATAGAGCGATTTGCTCGCTTTTCCATTGCGTGCTCCTTTGTCATCAATTAGGTAATGGGAGCTAATTTGATTAGCTTGCCGTGTTTTTTAGGGAAAATCATTCTGATTCTGTGCTGTGGTAGTACTACTTCAGCTACCTCTTCTAATCATTTGAACTGAAAATACATGGTTTGAGACAACTTTGTCTTCAAAATGCGTGTTATACTAAAAAGTAAGGTTAGTGTGGACGTAAAAAGTAAATAAATAGAATATGCAAAAAGCAACATTCGATCGAAGTCAAAATTCGTTTTTTATTGCCTTGAAGGCAAAGGTGGATCGTTATTTTTCCGAGAATAAACTGGATCAGGCAGGTAATAACAGATTGTATATCAAAGGGGGAATTCAAGTATTATCAGCCATAGGTCTTTATGTGACGGTTGTATTCTTTAATCTTCCACTTGCAGTGTCAATCGCGGTAGCGATATTATTGGGTTTAAATATGGCATTGCTTGGTTTTAATATCATGCATGAGGGTGGGCATCAAAGCTTTTCAAAATATAGTTGGGTGAATAGTGTGGCGGCTTACTTCCTGAACTTGTTAGGTGGAAGTATCTACTTTTGGAAGGTAAAACACAATGTGAATCATCACACGTTTACAAATATTGAAGGTGTTGATTCTGACATTAGCGTGGAGCCATTCATGCGCTTGCATCCAAGCCAGCCCTTACGAAAGATGCATCGTTATCAACACATCTATTGGTTTGTATTATACGGTGCATCGTACATGGCATGGATCTTTTATGACGACTTTGTAAAATATTTTACTCGCAAGATTGCCGTGCACATGGATGCTAAATCCCTGTCAACGAAAGAGCAAATAATTTTTTGGGCGACAAAGCTATCTTATGTAGGTATTTACCTTGTGCTACCTATCATTATGCTTGGTTGGTTGAAGGCATTGGTAGGATTTTTTATTGTGACCTTTGTTTGCGGCTTGTTTATAGCCATCGTATTTCAGTTGGCGCACGTGGTAGAAAGTACGGCCTATCCTGAGCATAAGGAAATAGAAAAGGAATGGGCAGTTCATCAAGTGAGTACTACTTCGAACTTCGCTACAAAGAGTGGCTTTCTTTTTTGGCTGTTGGGTGGTTTGAATTTCCAGGTGGAACATCATTTGTTTCCTCGCATCAGTCATATCCATTACCCACAAATCAGTAAACTGGTGAAAGAAACCTGTGAAGAGTTTAACATAACATATAACGAATACACATCCATGTCGAAAGCGTTTTTATCGCACCTGTTGCATTTGCGCAGAATGGGCATGGCTTACTAAATTTTCAATTTCAATTATTACATGAGACAATTAAAGATTGTTAAGCAAATTACCAATCGCGAAAATCAATCGCTGGATAAGTACTTGACAGAAATCGCCAAAGTAGATTTAATAACGGCAGAGCAAGAGGTGGATTTGGCACGAAGAATTCGGGCGGGAGATCAGATGGCACTTGAAAAATTGGCGAAAGCGAATTTGCGTTTTGTTGTTTCTGTTGCCAAACAGTATCAGAACAATGGTATGTCGCTAGGTGACTTGATCAACGAAGGCAACGTAGGTCTAATTAAAGCTGCCGGTCGTTTTGACGAGACGCGCGGATTTAAGTTTATTTCCTACGCGGTGTGGTGGATTCGTCAGTCCATTATGCAGGCGTTAGCAGAACAATCACGGATTGTTCGTTTACCACTCAATCGGGTTTCTTCGCTCAATAAAATATCAAGAGCATTCTCTGAGTTGGAGCAGAAGTTTCAACGAGAGCCCACACACGAAGAACTATCAACGAAACTGGATATAGGCATCGAAGAGATAGAAATTAATCAGCGAATCTCAGGCAGACAGGTTTCAATGAACGCGCCCTTTGTACAAGGAGAAGACAATAGTTTGTTGGATGTTCTCGAGAACGATGGAGAGGACAAACCTGATCAGGGATTGATGGAAGGCTCGTTGATCAAAGAAGTTCAGCGTGCGTTATCTACCCTTTCCGATCGCGAAGCAGATGTGATTTCTCTTTATTTTGGCCTTAATGGAAAGCACCCTCTAACGTTGGAAGAAATAGGACAGACCTTTAGTCTAACACCGGAGCGCGTACGTCAAATAAAAGAGAAAGCAACGGTAAAACTCCGCCAAAATGGACGAAGCAGGTTGCTAAAGTCTTACCTGGGTTAGTAAACGTTATTTTGACTCTTCTGGCACCGCTGGTGCTATGGGCGTTTTACGTATAACCTTCAAAAGAAAGTTTTTGTCGAGGCTCAGTTCGTAGGTGGCTTCCTTCATCAATTGCATCGCCTTGGTTGATTGTTGTAAGATCTGCAAAAGATCATGTGCGATAATAGAACCCTTGATGTTATTGACGGCTTTACCGTTGGCTGCCTCAAGAACGAAGCTGTACCCGGATTTTACCTTTTGACCCATCGCCTTGAATTCGTGGCCATATAACTTGTATTGTTGTGGCTCCTGCTCAGCCGCACTCATTAACTTAATAATCACAGGTCTGTACTTGTTCCAAATGGGCGAGTAGGGGTTGTAATCCACGGTAGGTTATTAATTGGTAATAATTTGGTAAAGATAGTCAATTCTGTCGGAAGCCGATCTAAACGTTTTCAGCCAAAATGATCTGCTCAAACCAACTCGACCTTTTTCTTATCGAGATAGTCCCATACTAAGCTGCTCGCACCTAAAATAGGAGCGGCCTGGTTTTGCATCGCAGAAGGAAGCACTTTTATTTTTCCGCGAAAGAGAGGCATTAGGTTGGCTTCCATGTGCCTGATGGTTGGCTTAAAGATTAAATCGCCTGCCTGTGAAAGGCCTCCGAATAAAAAGATAGCCTCCGGATCTGTGTGAACGACAGTCTCTGCCAACTTCATTCCTAAGATTCGTCCGGTATATTCGTATGCTTCTTTCGCAACAATATCTCCTCGAAGTGCTGCCTCAGAGATCATTTTAGTATTCAGGTGATCAAAACTAATACCACGCAGCTCGCTTGGCTCCAGGTGGTCAGCAAGTAATTTATACACGGTTCGCTTAATGCCAGTTGCAGATACATATGTTTCCAGGCATCCGCGTTTTCCGCAGTTACAGTACCTTCCATTTGGGTTTACAGAAGTATGACCGACTTCACCGGCTATTCCGTGATGACCGTTTAGTAAAATTCCACCGCATACAAATCCACTCCCAAGCCCGGTGCCAAGTGTGATGACCACAAAGTCTTTCATATTCTTGGCGTTCCCATAAATCATTTCGCCCACGGCAGCCGCGTTGGCATCGTTGGTAAGAATACAGGGTATTCCAAATTCTTCCGTAAATAGTTTGGCTAGTGGTAGTACGCCTTTCCACTTTAGGTTAGTCGCTCGTTCAATATTTCCTGTATAGTAATTTCCATTGGCAGCACCCACGCCAATGCCAACAATCTTTGCATCAGCAGGTATTGATTTCATCCCTTCGCGGAGCGCATTGGCCATACCAACAAAATAGTCCTGAAATTCTTCGTATTGGGTAGTGGGTATATTACCTTGAAAGTGAACGTGACCTGCCCGATCCACAATTCCATACTTCGTGTTTGTTCCACCGATATCGATGCCTACGGTAAGTTCTTTCATTTCCTTATTATTAAATGGAAAGTATTTTAGCAATACGTAAAGATTCCTGGTCGAGCTCGTGGTGGTTACTCATAATCAGGTCAAAACTGTTGTATACCATTTCACCATTTTTCACCCCGACCATCACGTCATATTTTCCATCCAGTAACCCCTCCACTGCAGCCACTCCCATTTTACTAGCTAAAACTCTATCGAAGTAAGTTGGAGTACCTCCCCTTTGAAGGTGACCAAGGATTGTCACTTTAATATCGAAATAGTTGTTACGCTCAGAGAATTTCTTGGCTAATTCAATGGCACCACCTATTTTACTTCCTTCGGCAACCACAATAAGGCTCGATTTCTTGTTCGTCTTCCCGCCTTCGTCCAAGATATTGAACAGGTCGTCCAGCGACATCGATTCCTCTGGCAGGATTGTGACGACAGCACCACCGGCAATGCCACAATTAATGGCGATGTAACCGGAGTTTCGCCCCATCACTTCAATAAAAAACAATCGGTTATGGGAGATGGCTGTATCTCTGATTTTGTCAATTGCATCTACTGCCGTGTTAGTGGCAGTATCGAAACCAATGGTATAATCGGTTCCGGCAAGGTCGTTGTCAATAGTGCCTGGAATACAGATTGAAGGTACTTGGTATTCTTCGTAGAATTTGTGGAGACCGGTGAACGTACCATCTCCTCCAATGGCAACAAGCGAATCGATGCCATTCTTTTTCAGGTTTAGATATGCTTTTTCACGCCCCTCTTTTGTTCGAAATTCTTGACTTCGAGCGGTCTTTAGGATGGTACCGCCACGTTGGATGATGTTGCCAACGGACCGAGCACCGAGTTTGACAATATCTCCGCTTATCATGCCTTCGTATCCTTGAATGATTCCGTAGACTTCCTTTTTGTAATAGATAGAAGCACGAACTACCGCACGAATGGCTGCGTTCATTCCGGGTGCATCGCCACCTGACGTAAATACACCTATTTTTGAAATTTTATTCTCCATTGAATAGTTTGGGAAGTCAAAAATAGTGGATGAAGCCCAGTTTACAAGAAGGTTATTTTTGTGTGGTATTTATTGCGCTTTCAATCGTTTGAAATAGTTTATCAGTCCGTTGGTTGAAGAGTCGTGAGAAGAAATCAACTCTTTTGATTGTAGTTCAGGCAGAATCTTTTTAGCTAGTACTTTTCCAAGTTCTACTCCCCATTGATCAAAACTAAAAATATTCCAAAGCACGCCTTGTACAAATATTTTGTGCTCGTACATCGCAATCAATGACCCCAATGCTTTTGGCGCAAGCCTCTCAAACAGGATTGAATTAGTTGGTTTGCTTCCAGCGAAGACGCGGTAGGGCAAATGGAATTCGATTTCTTCTTGAGACATGCCTGCCGCCTTTAGTTCAGTGCGCACTTCCTCCTCAGTTTTACCCATCAGTAACGCTTCTGTTTGTGCGAAGAAGTTGGAAAGCAATTTGTCGTGGTGATCGCTCAGCGGGTTTTGGCTAACGGCTGGAGCGATAAAATCACAAGGAATGATCTTTGTGCCCTGGTGAATCAACTGATAGAACGCATGTTGACCATTCGTTCCTGGTTCTCCCCAAATCACTGGCCCTGTTTGGTAGTTGATAAGTTTCCCGGTGCGATCCACCGACTTGCCATTGCTTTCCATATTTCCTTGTTGGAAATAAGCTGCGAATCGGTGCAGGTATTGGTCATAAGGCAAAATGGCCTCAGAGGAAGTGTCGAAAAAATCAACGTACCAGATTCCAATCAAAGCCAAAATCACGGGAATGTTTTTATCAAGAGGCGCTGTTCTAAAATGGTTATCCATTTCATGCGCACCTGTCAATAGTGCCTCAAAATTCTCGAAGCCTATTGTGCAGGCAATGGATAAGCCAATCGAAGACCACAGCGAATAGCGACCACCTACCCAGTCCCAAAACACAAACATGTTTTCTGGAGCAATACCGAACGCGGTTACTGATTTTGTATTGGTAGATACAGCAACGAAATGCTTGGCAACATCCCCTTGTTGATTTGAATTGGAAAGAAACCATTGCTTTGCCGACTCCGCATTTGTCATTGTTTCCTGTGTGGTGAACGTCTTAGAAGCAATGATAAAAAGTGTGGTTTCGGAGTTAAGATTTTTGACCGTTTCGGCTAGATGAGTTCCGTCTACATTTGATACAAAATGCGGCCTGATATTTTTATGATAGGGCTTCAGTGCTTCGCATACCATAAGCGGTCCAAGATCGGATCCACCGATACCGATATTCACAATGTCTGTGATCGCCTTACCCGAATACCCTTTCCATTGTCCACTTAGTAGTTTTGTGGAGAAGTCTCGCATCTGACCCAAGACTTTGTTGATCTCCGGCATTACATCTAAGCCATCTACCAGCACGGGTGTGTTTGATCTATTTCTAAGCGCTGTATGAAGCACTGCACGACCTTCTGTTTTGTTGATCTTGTCGCCACGGAACATTGAGTCAATGGCATTTGGTAATTCAGCCTCGCTAGCCAATTCAACCAATAGCGCCAAGGTTTCTTGTGTGATGTGATTTTTTGAGAAATCAACTAAAACGTCATTGAATGTAAGATGAAATTTTTTGAATCGCTCAGGGTCCTCGTCAAAGAGCTCGCGCAGGTGAGTGGCTTGCATCGTAAGGAAATGAGATGTCAGTTTATGCCAGGCAGCGGTTTCGGTGGGATCAATAGATGGAAGCATATAACAATTTCATTAAGTCGACAAAAATAGGGAAGAAAAATGGATGCTTTCCGACTTTTTTGAATCGACAATGATAGGCTTTGGGATGTGATGGATGGCTAGCCGCCTATTACCTTTTTTAGGTTTGCTACCAGACCTTCCCATAGATCTTGTAACTCTTCCTGGTCATCAAAGTCCGAATAATCTGTGACTTTGAGAAAGGTGGTTTGAGTCAATTCATTTACTTCCAGTCGTAGTTCGAAGTAGGAGGGATCATTTCATCCTCTTTTGTTTCAGGCAGGTATTCGAATTTGGCAAAATGATTTGTTCGGTGAGAGGTCAGTCGTGCTTTGTGTTCTTCCTGATCCCACACAAACGTGAATAC
>JABFSY010000127.1 GCA_013140395.1 Cyclobacteriaceae bacterium | reverse complement strand
GGCTGAGTGCCTTACATGGGCATCGGGCCGGAAAAATTGGGCAGTAGAAATAAATTTTTAATTCAGGATAACTCTGTAATTTTACACTAACTAAAAAAACAAAAGGCCATGGCAGTACTAACAGAACCCATCAACGTTGAACGAGTTGCGAAGTCCCGCCTATCTGGTATCGATTTTAACAACCTTGGTTTCGGAGCGCATATTTCCGACCACATGTTGATGATTGATTATAAAGATGGACAATGGCAAGAACCAAAGATTATGCCCTATGGTAACCTGGAGTTATCACCAGCCATGTTAGCGTTGCACTATGGTCAATCGGTGTTTGAGGGCATGAAGGCTTTTAAAAATGATCAAGGAACGATTACTATTTTCCGCCCGGAACGTCATCATAAGAGATTATTGAGATCGCTAGATAGAATGTGCATGCCTGCCATTAGTGAAGAATTGTTTCTACAGTCATTAAGCGCATTGATCGAAGTAGATGCTGATTGGGTACCGACAACGGAAGGCGCCTCTCTTTACTTAAGACCCTTCGTATTTGCTTCTGAAGCCAAGCTTGGAGTAAAAGTAGCGGAAGAATATAAGTTCATTATTTTAACAAGCCCGGTTGGGCCGTATTTCTCTAAGCCTGTTCGCGTGAAGGTAGAAGAAGAATTTGTAAGAGCAGCCGAAGGTGGAACCGGATTCGCGAAATGTGCCGGTAACTATGGAGGAGCTTTCTATCCCACCATGTTAGCACAAAAGCAAGGCTTTGATCAAGTGTTGTGGACGGATGCGAAGGACCACAAATACATTGATGAATCAGGAGCCATGAATGTGATGTTTGTGTTGAATGGTAAACTGGTTACCCCAAAACTCTCCACTTCATTGTTAGACGGTGTAACGCGCGATTCTATCCTTACACTTTCGAGCACAATGGGAATTGAAAAGGAAGAGCGGAGAGTAAGTGTAGCCGAAATAGAGGAGGCATTTAAAAACAAAACCATCACAGAAGCATTTGGTGTGGGTACGGCAGCCGTTGTTTCACAAATTGCAACCATCCATATTCATGGCACTGATTATAATTTGCCTGCTATTGATGCGAGTAGTTTTCAACTGCGCGTTAAGAAGAAATTGAATGACATCCGTAAAGGCATCGAGCCAGATACGTACCATTGGAACTACCTTGTTAAATAGTAGTTTGATCTGTTAATCGAGGTTCGGAGCTACTACTTCGAACCTCGTTTTTTTGCGAGTAGTTAATTGAGGACATCTCTAAAAACCTTGTCAGGTTGAGCTTGTCGAAACCAACTTGTCGCTTTTAGTATGCCAAAACGACTTCGACTAGCCTGCCTGTCCGGCAGGCAGGCTCATTGACACACAATTTAAATTTTTAGAGATGCCCTTGAATGATTCTGTATTGACGTTTTCTCAATTCCAAACTATTTACCATGAATATTGAATACAAAACGGATCGTTCCATAACAGCGGATGAGTTCATTGATTTGCTTCAACGATCTACTTTGGCTGAGCGAAGGCCGGTGAGCGACAGACTACGAATCGAGAAAATGTTGGCACATGGCAACATTCTGATCACCGCGTGGGAAGGTGATTTGTTAGTTGGTGTATCACGCGCATTAAGTGATTTTTCTTTTTGTTGCTATTTATCTGATTTGGCTGTTGACGTGACCTATCAAAAGGCTGGCATCGGCAAGGAACTGATTAGGCGCACGCATGTAGCGGCTGGCGAAGAACAGGTGATGTTAATTTTACTTGCCGCACCTAAGGCCGTGAACTACTACCCAAAAATAGGCATGGAGCAGTTCAAGGAGTGCTTTGTGATTAGGCGGAAGGGGTAATGTTTAGTAGAGCGTTCGAGCGAAGAGTTTGAAACTGCAACCTGTCCCAATGTACCAAACGGAATATAAAAACTGAGCTTCATATAAACATGTTACCCGCAGCTGGAATAAACACAAGGTCATGCTGCGTTGCTTTGATAGTGCTCTATTAAATTCAACTCTTTGGATTTAAGTTGTTCTTCTTCTTCAATGTCAAAGTCGTCTTGAAGGCCAAGCCAAAACTTTGCGGAATTACCAAAGTATTTTGAAAGCCTCAATGCCGTGTCAGCCGTTATTCTCCTATTACCTTTAATGATTTCTGAAACCCTTGTCTGGGGTATTCCAACGTCTTTAGATAATTTATAGGCACTTAGTCCCAATGGTACTAGAAATTCCTCTTGTAGAATTTCACCGGGATGTATATTTTTTAATTTTTTCATCTTTATATTTTATTAATGATAGTCCAATATCTCTACGTCCGCTGCATTCCCCTTTTCCCACTTAAATATTATTCTCCATTGGTCATTCACCCTTATGGAATAATACTCCTTTAAATTTCCCTTTAACTTTTCAAGTCTGTTCGATGGTGGGACTTGAAGATCCATAATATTTTGTGAGTTATTCAGCATTCTCAGTTTTCGTCTTGCAATTTCCTGCAAGTCAGTCGTTAAACCCTTAATTCTCTCACCGTCCCATATCTTTTTTGTCTCTTTCGAGCCAAAAGAAACTATCATAGTGTCGCTTTACGTTACTTACGTTAAAGGTAAGTATTTTCATTCAGATGTCCAAACTGTTCAAAAGCCCGCGAAACCAAACGTAGACTGAAAGTAAAAATTAAACTTTACCATCTTTTCCAACTACACAAAAAGGTTGTGAAGTAGCTACATCTTTGTGTTCTATTGTAAGTTGTAAACAGTCGACAAATAATTTCAATCCATCTGAAAGGTCTCTATAAAATACACTAAGTACTAAGTTTGAAAAGATCATATCCAGCCGTTTTTATTTTTTATTTTTCCAAAGGTTGTTCGCTTATATTGTTGGTCGTTCCACAATGACAGCCAACGCCACTTATTCCAAATGGCAGTTGGCGGCTCATTTTCTATTTCGCTGCTTTTAACCATTCGTTTATAATTGTTGTCAATTCAGTTTTTGCATTTTTGATGTCTTGCAAACTTTTAAAAGTTACGATGGCTCTATCATTCTCTTTCCATACTAACATTTTACTTTTATTTGCTATCAATTTATCTTTTGGTTGTGCTTTCTTTTGTGCACCTCTGTGAAAGATTAACTGTACTTGTTTAGTCGGTGGCTGAACTCTCATTGTAATTC
>JABFSY010000194.1 GCA_013140395.1 Cyclobacteriaceae bacterium | reverse complement strand
ACTAGTTCATTTACCGAACTCGAGATACTTGTCTTTTATAGAACTGTATTTAAGTAAGTACGAATCACGCAAGTAGTTTTGATACACTTTCCAAGGAGCTTTAGAGCCTTGCATGGGTAAAATATCTACCGCTCGCTTGATATAGCCGGCATCAAAATCCAACAACGGTTCTGATGAAAACTCATTGCGATCAAATCGTGGTGTACATATTGAATAGCTATTCTTGTCCATATAGTTCAAAACGCGTACTACATAATCACAATTCAAATCGCACTTTAGCGTCCAGGATGCATTGGTATAGCCAATTGCCACAGCAAAATTAGGGATGTCGCTAAACATTACCCCTCGGTAACAATGGATGTCTTTAGGCGCAGCTATTTTTCCGTTTACTCGAAGCGTCATCCCGCCCAATAGTTGCACTTTCAAACCAGTAGCTGTTACAATGATGTCTGCCTGTAATTCTTTACCGGAACTCAGCAGAATTCCTTTAGCTGTAAATTCTTGAATGGTGTCAGTAACTACTTCTGCTTTCCCACTTTTTATGGCATGGAATAAATCACCATCCGGCACGATACATAAACGTTGATCCCACGGATTGTAGAATGGATTGAAATGGGTTAAGTCATAACTCTCCCCCATTTCTCTTTTTACTCCTTTCAGAATTAACTTTTTTATCGCATTCGGCCATTTTCTGGAAGCATTGTAAAAGCTCAGACTAAACAAAATATTTTTCCACCTAACGATATGATAGGCAACCTTACCCGGTAACACTTTTTTAAAAAAACTAGCCAACTGATCCTCTTGTGGTAAACTCACAACATAACTAGGTGATCGTTGTAACATCGTTACCTTTTCCGCTTTTTTAGCCATCTCTGGAACAAGGGTTACTGCAGTAGCTCCACTGCCAATCACAATCACTTTCTTATTTTCGTACACAAGGTTGGTGTCCCATTGCTGAGGATGAATCATGATTCCCCCAAAAGCTTTGTTGTTAGGAAAGCTAGGCGAATAGCCCTGAACATAATCGTAATATCCACAGCAGGTAAACAAAAACTTGCACCGTATATTTTTATAGGGTATTGATTCATGATCGCCCAACGTAATGGTCCACATTTTTTCACTGTCCGACCAGCATGCATCCAATACCTTATGATTGTACTTTATCTTCTTATCGATGTCAAATTTTGCAGCGGTGTCTTTGATGTATTGAAGAATGGAAGGTCCATCTGCTATCGCTTTGGGATTAACCCATGGATTAAATGAAAATCCGAGCGTGTACATATCGGAGTCAGACCGAATGCCAGGATACTTAAATAAATCCCATGTGCCACCCATTGAAGCACGCCCCTCTAATATGGCAAAACTTTTACTGGGGCATTTTGATTGAATATGGTACGCGGCACCAATACCAGACAGTCCTGCCCCGACAATTAACACATCATATAGGGGAGAATCATGGGTCATAGGTATCAGATTTATTTCCTTTTTAACGCTTCTACCTTTTTTTGAATAATTCCATTGACAATACTACCTCCCCAGACAGGAAACAGCCGAACCACAAAATCAAGTAAAAACGCTTCGGCCCCAATCAATATTCTTTTCCTTTTCTTCTTGATGCCCGAAATAATAACTGTTGCCGCGTATTCAGGGCTTAGTTTTAAAAATTGTTGGTGAAATGCCTCGTGAGCTTCGTTGTAGTCAACCGCGTTGCGTGCAATATTAGTTTTGATTCCACCCGGGTGAACACTGTGAATAGTGAGTGAAGAATTTTTATGCTCCTGAATGAGTGACTGATTCAAGCCGTATACGGCAAATTTAGAAGCACAGTATGCACTTGAATGAATGATACCCGTTAATCCAAACACGCTGGAGACATTGAACAAGGAAGACTCCGGCTGTTCAATCAGATAAGGAATAAATGCCCGACTACCATAGAGCATTCCATAAAAATTCACATCCATTACTCGCTCAAACATATCCAAGTCAATTTGATGAAGAGGATATTCTCCAATCGATACGCCCGCATTGTTAATCATCACATCGATCTGACCAAAACGCTCCTTGACCGATTTCGCAAAAGAGAACATCGCGTCTTTGTCAGCCACATCAAAAGAGACCGGGAACACTTCAGTCCCCTTGCCGATCAGGTCAACCGTTTCGTTTAAGGTAACTGGATTGAATTCGTTCAACGCAAGGCGCGCGCCCTCTTTTGAAAATGCCACCGCCAAGGCTCTCCCTATACCTGAACCAGCACCAGTAATGACTACTACTTTATTTCTAAGTTCCTTCATAAAAACGAAAATAACACATCACAAATATTTCTCTACGCTGACTTTGAAAACAAATATTGTTGCAAAAACGAAGCTACCTGCGCTTCTGCCATTCGTGCCTCTGGCAAGTATTTTGGCATTTGAAAAAAGACGTGGATCATACCTACATATTCTTTGAAGACTACGTGATTCCCGTTTTCTTTAAGCTTACGAGCATAGGCTTCCCCCTCATCTTTTAAGGGATCAAATTTAGCTGTAATAATTAGTGCAGTGGGTAGATTCGTCAAGTTGGTTGCAAACAGAGGCGACAGGTAAGATTGCCGAAGGTCATTTTCATGACCGCAATAGTTTTTTGAGAACCAATGGATCATCTCCCTCGTCAACAGGTACCCATCCTTCAGTGACTCGATGGAGGGCATGCTCTTACTTGCATCGGTTGTTGGGTAAATTAAAACCTGACAAGAAATGGTAGGTCCCTTCCGGTCGCGCGCCATCATAGCTACTACGGTCGCCAAATTCCCACCGGCACTATCTCCCATTACTGCAACCCGCTCAGGATTAACTCCTAAACTATTAGCATTTTTTACCGCCCAAACCGTTGCTTCATAGCAGTCTTCACAGGGTATCGGAAACGGATACTCGGGTGCCAGGCGATAGTCAACCGCAACTACAACACATTCATTCTGTTTCGCTAGTCTTCTACAAGTGGAATCATGACTTTCGAGGTCGCCTACTACAAATCCACCCCCGTGAAAATAAAGCAATAGAGGAAGTACTTTGCCTTCAATTGGTCTGTATATCCTCAACACTATTTCCCCATCTCCCGAAACTTTTATCGTTTCATCTCTAACTTGGAAAAGTTTCTCCAGAGGGTACTGCAC
>JABFSY010000096.1 GCA_013140395.1 Cyclobacteriaceae bacterium | reverse complement strand
GGCTTTGTACTCGGCAAACATGTAGTCAACAATTCTGTCTTTGTATTCGCTGCTCAGATCGATTGTTTGAAAGGGAATACCCAATTGTTGGGCTACGATCATGGCGTCATTGCTGTCATCCAGCCAGGGACATTCGTTGCTAATGGTTACGGTATCGTCATGCCAATTTTTCATGAACATGCCAATCACTTCGTAGCCTTGCTCTTTTAACAAGTAGGCCGCTACGCTGGAATCAACACCTCCGGATAGACCGACAACAACTCTCTTCTTCATTATTTATTCTAGTAGCTAGAAACCTTCAGCCAGCAATTCATTCACAATTTGATTAAATCTCTCTTTGAATTGTTCGTAATAAATTCCTGTCCCAGGACCTTCAAACCCGGTTCGGATATGTTTTACTTTCCCATCTTTTCCAATGAAAATAGTGGTTGGAAAGGCTATCACTTTATTAAGCATCGGTAAACTTTGAGATGCCTTTTCTTTGTCGTTTGTTCCTGCAACAACAAAGTCATAGGGCACTTGTAGCTTCTCTTTCATTTTTTTTACACGGCCAATAGCATAATCGAAATCATCTTTACGCTCGTAGGCGAGTCCAAGTATTTCTACTCCTCTTTCGTGATTTTCCTTATACCATTGCGCTAAAAATTTTGTCTCGTCCATGCAGTTAGGGCACCACGTACCGAAGATTTGAAGGATGAGTACCTTGTTCGCAAATTTTTCGTCAGATGGACTAACCATGGTACTATTCTCATTCGGAAAACTAAAAGCAATTCGATCGTAGCCTTCCTTAAGATACGTAATGGCTTCAGCATCGGGCATCTCAGCCTTTTCGTTTCTTACACCTTTAAAAATCTCATGAGAGAGTTTGCCCGAATAGAAATCACCTTTGAGCGAATCTCCTTCTAAAGAAGCAGCGAAAAGAAATGCATGGTTACCGTCAAACGTGCTCAGTTTTAGTTTGCCATCTACCACATTGCCCTGGAGGTAGCGATAATCGCCTGTAGGGGTTAGAAAAGTCCCTGTTACCTGGTTTCCATTTTGATTCAATACACCAATAGCGGGGTACGTTTCTTTTTCCCCAACAAAGGTCAATTGGTATTTGCCTGAATAGTTAATGGCTGATGCTTCACTATTTGTAAAACGAAATGTTTCGCCATGCACTGCTCTAAAAGGAAGCTTAAAATCGGGATCATAATTCTTGATGTAGAAACCTTCCAACTTGTCTCCATTAATTTTCGCAATCAGATCAATGTCAAAAACAAGCATGGTAATTTTTACTGAATCACCTGAAATCGATACTTCATCTTGAATTAGTTTTTCGTCTGCATTTTGCAAGTAAACCCGATATTTCCCTGAGTCTTTGGTCACTTCGAAATTGAACGGAAGCTCTTGCCCCTGCAGTTCAATAATGCCCCGCCAGTTGCCCGTTTTCAGTTCAGCGGACGGTTTCTGACAAGAAATAAATAGAAGAATTGCCGTAAAAAAGTATAAAATCCTCATGAACGCCCAAATTTTGACTTAGAACACAAAAATGCGATAAATGATTCTAATTTCGTTGACCTTTACGGGGATTCGTTATTGGTTGATCGTTGTTCAACATTCAATTGCGATTAATGAAAAGCCTAGTCATGTTTCAAAATTTGAAAGTACTCGAGTTGGCCTCTGTCCTTGCAGGACCTAGCGTGGGTCAGTTCTTTGCTGAACTGGGCGCTGAGGTAATTAAGGTAGAAAATCTAAAAACTGGTGGCGATGTCACACGCAGTTGGAAGGGGGTTGGGGAGCAGACAGATGACCGTTCCGCTTATTTTTCTTCATGCAACTGGGGAAAGAAATCTGTTGCAATTGACCTGACCAACGAAGAGGGTAAGCAAATAGCAAAGGAACTTGCAAAACGATCCGATATCATTATCGCCAGCTATAAGCCAGGGGATGCCGAGAAACTAGGTGTCTCCTACCAACAGCTATCAACGAATAATGAACAACTTATTTATGGCCAAATCACCGGTTATGGAAGCGATGATGATCGTGTCGGTTACGATGCCGTCATTCAGGCGGAGTCTGGATTTATGGATTTGAATGGAGAGAAAGATGGCCCGCCTACAAAATTGCCCGTGGCGTTAATTGATGTGTTGGCAGCGCATCAGTTGAAGGAAGGGCTGCTGCTTGCACTTTTGAAGAAAGAACGATCTGGAGTGGGAAGTTTGGTGGAGGTGTCGTTGATTCAATCTGCGTTGTCTTCTCTAGTTAATCAAGCAACCAATTGGCTGGTGGCAAAGAAGCTGCCCACTCGCCAAGGTTCGGCCCACCCCAACATTGCACCCTATGGCGATTCGTTTTTGACGAAGGATGTCAAACGAATATTATTAGCCGTTGGGAGTGACCGGCAGTTCAAAGAGTTGGTTACCATTCTTGGTGTTGGTGATCACGTGTTAGATCTGGGAGATTGGGCATTGGAAGCGAAGTATTTATCGAATCAACAACGGGTGGAAAATCGATTACAGTTGAATGAACTGATAGAAGGAGCCGTTCTGCGATTTGATTCGAAGGCGCTAATGGAGAAAGTTAACCAACGAAAAATTCCAGCTGGGCTGATTCAAAATGTGGAAGAGGCGTTTTCCAAAGAAAGTGCAAACGAGATCCTGTTGCGTTCAACAGAACTTCTCGGTGTGAAGAACTTTGTAGGGCAAGTCTCCAGTATTGAATCTCGATCTTCGGTTTTGCTTCCTCCGCCTCACTTTGGAGAGCATACAAAAGAGATTTTGTTGTCGTTGCAGTGACGGAGTTTCTCTAGGGAAAGCTAAGTTGCTCTTTCAGTTACACAATCTGCAAGCAGAGCCTAACACAGCCTGGCAATCAGACAGAGTCGCATAACATGCAGATGAATTGGGAGTTGAGTACGGACTACTGCCGCTACAGCCTGTGCAGGGGGTTAGTGGTGATTCTTTACTGCAATTTTGAACTGTAATAAGAAAAGACACTAACAGCATCTTTCCAGCCCAGCGTGCTTTGGAGACAACAGAGACCTTTGCTTTCATATTGCTGAGATTGATTTGTCTAAAGCTCACTATTCTGGACAATTTTGCCAATATCTCTTTTCATTTTTTTTGACAAACTTCTCATTGCGATCGCTAATGCTTTTCAGCAATATTTGGTT
>JABFSY010000334.1 GCA_013140395.1 Cyclobacteriaceae bacterium | reverse complement strand
AGAGTTGGCTTCGAAATACTAATTTGAAAATTTGAAAATGCGCTAATTTGAAAATGAAATTAGCCAATTGATAAAACATTGCATTTTCAAAAATTCAAATTGATTAATTCTCAAATTGATTTATGGAAAGTTTAAAAGAAGTTAAGAGCAGAATATCTTCGGTAATTTCTACCCAACAAATCACCAAAGCCATGAAAATGGTGGCTGCGGCCAAATTGCGCAAATCGCAAGATAAGATTTCGCAAATGCGTCCATTTGCAAAGAAGATGAATGCTCTATTACAAAACTTGTCAGCTGCAGGCACCGAAGACCAGGCTTGGTACAATCAGGTAAGAGAAGAGAAGAAAGTTTTGATTGTTGCCATTAGCTCTGACCGCGGGTTATGCGGTTCTTTTAACAGCACCATCTTTAAAGCTGTCACACGGTTAGTAGAGGAAAAATACGCAGCACAAGCGAAGAAGGGTCATGTATCGTATTTGCCCATTGGCAAAAAGTCTTTTGAGTTTTTTGAAAAAAGAAACGCGCCTAGAATCAGTGATTATTCAATGCTATTCCACAACTTGACATTCGATAACGTGTCAAAAGTTGGAGATCATTTGATAGCTGTGTTCAAATCCGGGGAGTTCGATAAGATTGAAATTGTCTATAACGAGTTCAAGAATGTTGCTACCCAGGTACTGCGCATCGAACAATTTCTACCTATTTTGCCTGTAGCAGATAGCCTAAAGAGCTCAACCACTACTGACTATATCTACCAACCAAATCAGGTTGAAATCCTTACAGGCCTTATTCCTAAGTCCTTGAAAGTGCAACTTTATAAAGCGTTGTTAGATTCAAATGCATCTGAAAATGGTGCACGAATGACTGCTATGGATAAAGCGACCGATAATGCCGGTGAACTACTAAAAGAATTGAAGTTAACGTATAACCGCACGCGCCAAGCTGCTATCACCAAAGAGATCCTCGAGATTGTAGCTGGAGCAGAAGCCTTGAAATCTGCCTAGGCGCAGAAAGGAATTCAACATCAAAAAAAGCTCGTGAAAATTTTCGCGAGCTTTTTTGTTGTATCGTTCTGATCGAAAAATTAAGCTAAGACAGGCTCAGCGGTCACAGGAACTTCAACGGCCGGCTTTTCACCTAGCATCTTTAACTGTTGGGCGTGCGCTCTCAACGCATCAAAGAACGTATCCTTTGATTTATAAGGAAGTCCAAACTCTTTGGTAGTCTGCTGCACAATCTTTGCGATTTCGCGATAATGTACATGGCAAATATTTGGAAACAAATGATGTTCTACCTGATAGTTCAAACCACCTACATACCAAGAAAACATTTTTTCACGGTGACCAAAATTGGTGGTGGTGTGTAATTGATGGATCGCCCAATTGTTTTCCAGATTTCCTTTGTCGTCAGGTACAGGATACTCGGTTCCTTCAACCACGTGAGCCGGCTGGAAAATTATCGCAAGGATAAAACCCGCTACATAGTGCATGACTAAGAATCCTACTAACGTTTGCCAGAAAGTAAATCCGACTAACATTGGAATCACAAAGGTGTAGGATAGATAAATCACTTTGGTAATAATAAGAACGATCCACTCTGTTGTGATGGTCGTTTTTTGCTTTTTCAACAAGCCCTCCTTGTAATATTTTGTCAATCTATAATAGTCCTTGATGACTATCCATACGAACGTCATTAAGCCATAAAGGAACCAGGCATACAAATGTTGATACTTATGCATCGGCCTCCACTTCGAACCAGGTGCCATTCTCAACACTCCTCTAGGACTGATATCTTCATCAACCTCGTGGACATTTGTATAGGTATGATGCAATACATTGTGCTGAACTCTCCAGTTGAACGCATGACCTCCGATGACATTCAACGAAAAGCCAAGCACTGTATTAATCCATGATTTAGTCGAATAAGCACCATGGTTAGCATCGTGCATCACGGAAAGGCCGATGCCCGCTTTGCCAAAACCCATGACAATACAAAGCGCGAGTGCAATCCAGCCACTTGTAAAAAGGCCACTGACAAGCAATGCGTAGGGAAGAAAATAAAGCGTAAACATGAAAATGGTCTTAATAACCATTTCACTATTTGCCGTGCGTTCAATATTGTTAGCTTTAAAATAGCCATTGACACGCTGGCTAAGCGTTGCAAAAAAATCTTGCTGGTGGGTAGCAAACTTAAGATTCAGATTTAAACTCATATGTTGGTGAATGTTGAAGTAGGTGAACTTACCAAAGAACAGCTAAACACACTTTTAGTTTAACATTGGAAGCCCAACACACAAAGGTAGACAATGGAGCCTGTTATAACGCCCGTTCGGGCGAACAAAAATGAGGAAAGGCTTTATTCTGCCTTGATTGGCTATAGCTCTGCAATGACCGTCTTTCCGCCTTTCGTGATATCATCAATATTGACCACTATTTTCGCATTTAGCGGTAGGAAAATGTCAACACGAGAACCAAATTTAATAAAGCCAAATTCATCACCCTGATCCAATACTTGGCCTTCTTTCACGTACCACTTAATTCTTCTGGCAAGGGCACCTGCTATTTGCCTAAACAAAATTTCAGTTCCGTCTTTCATTTTTGCCACCACGGTGGTGCGTTCATTTTCTGTACTAGATTTAGGATGCCAGGCGACCAGGTATTTTCCGGGATGGTATTTGAAATACGATATTTTTCCCGCCACCGGCATTAGATTAACATGCACGTTGATGGGCGACATAAAAATAGAAACCTGTTTTCTCTTTGTCTTTAGATACTCTGTTTCCTCAGTCTCCTCAATGACTACTACCTTCCCATCGGCCGGTGCTAAAATCTGCCGGTCGTTTTTTTGCACTTTAAAAACCGGGATCCGAAAGAACTGTAGTATTAATAGATAAAATCCGATGCTTAAGCCAATAAAAATGTTTTGCAAGATGGGCTGTGGAAAAAATTGAGCTACAGCCCAATTAAGGGCGACCAATACTACCAACAAAACAAAGAGTATCGTGCGTCCTTCGCGGTGAATGTTCATGCTAATGGGTTTAAATTTTAGGCAACAAAGGTAACGATTCAAATTAAATTTGTTAGGCCCAACTTCTTATTGCTACATTTGTTGGGTCGAAAGACAGGGGTGCCAAAAACACGGGCTGAGATTATACC
>JABFSY010000220.1 GCA_013140395.1 Cyclobacteriaceae bacterium | reverse complement strand
CTGTAGCCCCATTATAAACTATTTGAGTTTTTCAGCAGACCCTAATTATGGGCGTTGATCCGCTGGGAAGTAGCGAAATCATTAAAGCAAAGACACCACTCGCTGAATTGAATCGCTACTCCACTTCTTTACGATCTTTATCGCAAGGAAAGGCGCAGTTTAGGCAACGCTTCGCAGAGTTTGCCCCTGTTTCAATGGACATACAGCAGAGAGTAGCGAAAGCGTTACAGGTGGTAGAGGCTGAATGAAAAACAAAAAGGGAGATAGTTTCTAATGGGGATTAGCTAATCCAACCATTGGCTGTTGACTTTTTGGAAAACCAAATAAGAAAAATGCCAATGGAAAAAACCATAATCGGCATAGCCATACCTCCTGGTCCATAAACTTCAATCGATTTGCTCATGAACAAGTTGTAATACATTTGCACAACGATACCCACAAAGGCGACAATGAAAACCGGAGTTGCCCATTTCTTTCTCAGTAAGAGCAGAATGCTACCCAGTGTGCTACCCCAAACGGCAATTGCAAAAGCGCTAATTGACCATGCGGGCACAGACTCTATCAAAAGCCTTTCGTTTTCCGGGAGCGCTTGAAGCGCTTCAGGGCTCATCATTACTTGTGATAGATAGGCCATTACGCCCATCAGATTCCAGACTAGTACGATGACACTTACGACCCAGAACCAGGTTGCGGGTTTATTGGTGGTAGTCATATTGTGGGGGTTTAAGGAATCGTAAGTTGCAAAAATCAACTTGGAATTGCTACTACTTTGTTACGAACGGTCAATGAAAGCGGTTGGATTTTTTATTCTACTTGAATAGAATTTCAGGTTAAGTTAACGATGAATAGTGCCGCTCATCGGCCAAATGGGCAACCCAAGGTGACCATTCAAGTAAAATTTCAATTCATGGCCACAAACAAATCTATTTTATGAAAACGAATCAATCACAAATTGCAATCGGCATAGCACTTTTATTCTTAATGCAACTTGGGTGCGATACCTCCGTAGCTCCCTTAAAACCAAAACCGGATGGGCCGCACTTCAAGCTCTTACATCAACAAACATTCAAACGCAAACGCAACGGTTCGTATTAAATGCGGCTACTGGTGGTAGTATAAAAGGAAGTAAGGGATCAATTCTTCAATTTCCACCCAATGGATTTTTAACTACTGCTGGCGTTGCGGTAAGTGGAAATGTAGATATTGAGTTTATTGAAATCTATTCACGATCGTCCATGTTGCTCGCACAAAAACCGTCTGTTGGGAAAAGAAGCAATGGCAACAAGGAAATGCTTGTATCAGGTGGAGAATTTTATGTCAACGCAACCAAAGACGGCAACCCACTAAAACCAAACGGAGGCTATACCATCGTAGCCCCCACTGCCAATACGGGCGAGTCAACGACAGGCATGAATCTGTTCAACGGTGTGGAAGATTGTGTTGATAATGTTTGTAATCAAGTGTGGCAAGAACAAGACGCAACCAGAGGAATCGAAGTGGGCCAATTTCAGAATGTGGGAGGTGCCTATTCGGCTTACTATGCCTTTCAAAATAAATTTGGTTGGACAAACATCGATCGTTGGTACAGTGACCCACGCCCTAAATCAACCATTTTTGTGGAAGTGCCCGAAGGTTACAATAACTCTAACTGTGCTGTATTTATTGCTTATACTGGTGTGCCGCCCGCCCTTGGTCGTTTTGACAAATTTGATGACAAAACGAGAAGATTTACTGAGCATTATGGGTTGATTCCGATTGGACTAGATGTCCACATTATCCTCGTCAGCATCGTGGAAGACAAAATATCCTACGCTATAAAAAGTGTGACCGTTACCGAGAACCAAGTGGTGGTTATTAATGAAGTGAAAACGATTACCGAGGAGGAGTTGATCAAGCGGATCAATGGCCTTTCATAAAAAGACACTTACTTTTTTATATACATCAAAGGTGAGAAGAAAAGAGCGGGCTTTAGTTCGCTCTTTTCCTGTTTCATTTGCTCATGTATTTTCTTGTTGAAGTTTTTTGTTGACTTGAATGAAATTAGTTTGGTCTACTCTTTCAGCCTTGGGTCTGGTGTAACTTTTATTTGATATTCGTTTGGTTGACGGGCATTCATCAGATGGTTTACAAAATAATCCCACCGTCTTCGCATCATGTAATAGCTATCTGCACCATATCCGTGACGGGCATTAGGAAATACGAGCAGATCAAAATCTTTGTTTGCTTTGATTAATGCGTCAGCAACTAGATACGTATTGTAGGGGGGCACATTGTCATCCATACCACCATGTGCCAACAACAGTTTGCCTTTTAAATTTTTGGCCAGTTGTTGATTGGCTTGTGGTTCGTAGTTAGAGATACCTTTATCGTTTTTCACTTCCAATCCGATGTAGCGTTCGCCCCAGTCATCTTCGTAGTTTCTGTTGTCGTGATTGCCGGATTCTGAAATTCCTACTTTGAAGAAATCAGGAAATTGAAACATCGCAGCAGCAGTCGCATAGCCACCTCCCGAGTGACCCCAAATGCCAACCCGATCTAAATCTAGGTAAGAGTATCTGACTTGCAATTGCTTAAGGCCGGCCATTTGGTCAGGTAACGTGTTTTCACTCATCTTACCATAGCAGGCATCATGAAAGGACTTTGATCTGTCAGGATTGCAGCTACCTTCTAATGCAACCACTACAAACCCTAGTTCGGCTAATGCTTGATGGTCATTGCGCGCAGCTAAAAAATTCCAGGAGCCTACACTTCCGCCTTGCGGCCCTGGATAGATATAAATGACCACCGGATACTTTTCATTCACATTCAAGTTTTTTGGAGTATGCATGACACCATACAAATCCCACTTGTTATCAGCCGACTTCACGGTGAAAGGAGTAGCAGGTTTCCAACCCGTTGCTGTTAACCGAGAGATATCGGTCTTTTCTAAGGTTGCTATCAACTTGCCTTTCAGGTCGCGCACATCATTAATTGGGGGCACGTTAGGTTGTGAATACGTGTCGGTAAAATATTTTCCATCAACCGAAAAGCGGATGGTATGATTTCCATCGGCCGGACTCAACAACATTAAATTTTTACCATTAAAATCAATTCTATAAAAGTGACTGAAATAGGGATTACGCCCTGCTTCGCGCCCGTTTGCTTCAAAATAGACAACTCGATTGACCTTATCGACTTTTAATACCCGCGTAACAACAAAATTTCCCGTGGTGATTGGGTTCTTGAGTTTTCCGGTACCTGCATCATAGAGGTAAAGATGTCCCCAGTCAGTTCGTTCGGAGTACCAGATGATCTCGTTGGTTTTTGATAGGTATTTCCAATTTATCGCGCCTTGACCGGATTCATATTGAGTGGGCACCTTTTCTTCGAAGATGTCACGAACTTCTCCTGTCTCCGTATTTGCGATCCGAATGTTTTCTTGCTTGTGATCGCGACTGGAAGATACGAACATCAATTGTTTGCTGTCGTCACTCCATTCGTTATCGTCAAAGCCGCCTTCGCAAGAAATGTCATCACAAAGTGTGCTTCGTCTTGCATCGGGCGCAAGTTTTAATCGAATCACAGTAGGTATGTTACTCACATCGATAATGACGCGATGTATTCTTATAATGTCGGCATCACCGGGCAGTGGGTACTTCCATTCTTCAAGATCGGGCGAACCAACTGTTGTTTTTACGATATACATATTTTTGATATGTCGTTGGTCTTGCTGAAATGTGGCAATTTTTTTGGAGTCGGGCGACCAACTCAAAATGGCTTTATCGGTATGTTTCCAACCGGCATTGTCGGTAGCGTAACCAAAATCTTTTACGCCATCAGCGGTCAATGCTGTTTCCGCACCGGTTGCTAACTCTCTCATCCATAAATTCCAGTTGCGTATGAAGGCAACCCTTTTACCATCAGGAGAGATTACTTCAGTTGATTTAAGTTCAGGGCTTTTTGTCTCGGCCGGCAAAGCAGCCGTTAATTCTTTCTTGGTATTGAAAGAGAGTTTCTTCCCATCGGCTGGATTAAATAAAACATACTGCGACTTGTTTTCGGTAAGACTGCGATACCATATTCGCCCATCGGGCGTCCATTGCGGTTGTATCATGTTGTCAATGAGTTTATTCACATTGCCACCTAACATTTCGGCAGCCTGATTGTACTCGGTTGAAGTTAACGCTCTTGCTGGTTGACTCCATGTTGAATAGGAAATGACGCTGAGTGTAGCAATAAGGGCGAATCGATAGCGGTTTTTCATATCATAAAATTTGACTGTTTAAAGTTAGCATAAATAATAACCAGCAAGGGAATGTAGAATAAAAATTTATAGTGCGTTTCGTTATAGAGTCGATCAAAAAAGTCTATCAACGTCTTTGGTACTCCGGAAATAGTAACCGCTAACAAAAAAATATATTTTGTTTAAAATAAAGTTACTTTTAAGATTACTTAGTCATTAAAATGTATGGAAAATTTAGAGGTTGTTATCATCGTTGTTTTTGTTTTAGGAATTATCACACTATTCAGTCTCTTCGTCACCATCAAGCAGGGCAGCATCGGTGTGATTACGGTTTTTGGAAAATTTCGAAGAATTCTGCGGCCCGGACTTAATATACGTATTCCACTTATTGAAAATATTCACTCCAGAGTTTCCATCCAGAACCAATCGGTTGAACTCAGTTTCCAAGCCACGACACTGGATCAAGCAAACGTGAATTTTAAAGCCATGCTTCTTTTTTCTGTATTAGATCAGAATGAAGAAACAATAAAGAATGTGGCGTTTAAGTTTGTGGACGAAGAAAGTTTTATGACAGCATTGACGCGTACCATTGAAGGATCGATCCGAAGTTTTGTGGCAACCAAAAAGCAGTCAGAGGTGTTATCACTCCGCACGGAAATTGTGCAAGAAGTAAAAAAACAGTTAGATCAAACACTGGAAGGTTGGGGCTATCATCTAATCGATTTACAATTAAATGATATTGCTTTTGACGAGACCATTATGAAATCCATGGCGAAGGTAGTTGCCTCCAATAATTTGCGCGCGGCTGCAGAAAATGAGGGGCAAGCGTTATTGATCACCAAAACAAAAGGAGCAGAAGCGGAAGGCAATGCGATAAAGATTGCTGCCGAAGCTGAAAAAGTCGCTTCACAATTGCGAGGCCAAGGTGTGGCACTGTTTCGCGAAGAAGTGGCAAAGGGAATGTCGCAGGCAGCGAAAGAAATTCAACACGCCAATTTGGATGCTTCTTTTATCTTGTTCTCCATGTGGACTGAATCGATCCGCCATTTCGCGGAACATGGAAAAGGCAACACCATTTTTCTTGACGGATCAGCGGAGAATATGCAACGTACGCTTCAACAGCTGATATCAGTAAGCAAAGGATCTACTCTGCATACCAATAAAGAAGACAAATAGTTTTTACCTCGCAGAGCCCTTGGCTCTGCGATTTCATTTGGCTGTTTACTTGCCTTTTACCCTCAAGTCAAAAACATCTGGCCTGGCATAATGACCGATCACATCAAAGTCCATTTTGGCTTTGATGATTTCTCGATGATCAATTTCTGCTGTTAGGATACCTTCTTGATCATAAAGCGGTCCCGCTAGTCTTTTTCCCAGCGGTGAAATGATGCAACTTCCCCCTGTGCTGGGCAGTGATGGGTGTGTGTTTGATAATTGAGATTTTAACTCCTCCGGATAGTGTTCGCTCGTCAGAATTTGATTGCAACCGAGCACAAAACATCTCCCCTCGCAAGCGATGTGTTCGAGAGATGATTGCCACGTTCCCCGGCAATCTGCGGTTGGCGCCACATAGATTTCAATGCCTTGCTGGTAGAGTGCCGTGCGTGCTAAAGGCATGTAATTTTCCCAGCAAATTAGCCCTCCTAGTTTGCCAATGGAAGTATCCAACACATTTAAATCACTTCCATCTCCCTCGCCCCAAAGAATCCGTTCTGCAGCTGTGGGTTTTAGTTTTCGGTGTTTGTGAACGAGATTTCCCTCCGGAGAAAAATAGAGCAAAGTGCAATACAAGGTGTCGCTGATTTTGTCTTTTTCGGTGACACCAATGACCACATAGGCGTTTGCTTCTTTTGCAGCACTTGCCAGTAACTCTGTTTCTGGTCCGGGTACCACAATCGAATTTTCCCAATAGCGCAAGAACATCTCCCGTCCCTCGGGAGAGCGACCTCCAACCGTTGTTCCGAAAATCAATCCACGCGGATACCCCGGAATGAATACTTCCGGAAAAAGGATCAGTGACGCTTTTTCTTTGGAGGCTTGGCCAATTAAGATTTGTATTTTATCAACCGTTTTTGCCTTATCAAAAAATACAGGCGCTGCTTGCACCACGGCCGCGATGAATGGGTTGGGAGTTTCCATGATAGAATTTTAGTCAAACTAAAAGTAGTAATTCAGAGCCGATGTTTTCAAAGCAATTGTAATTTCGCTAACTTTTGCCATTAGATCTGCAGTCTTTCTCGTTCACAACCTCAAACACATCGAATCTATGAAAAGCCAACTAGCAGCCTTAACCCTACTTCTGTTCCTGCAAGCATGCGGCACATCAGATAAAGCCGAAGAAAATAAAAACGAGACTCAGAAAAAAGCGGCTGCAGCGTTTGATGCGGAAGGGAAAACCGCCATTGTTTACACCACCGCCAGCCAAACCGCTGACCGGTTGACGATCACCGACACCGCATCGTTTGCCCCTGCTCAACAGCCCGTGGAATCTGACATTTCGATTTTTATCAATCCGGAAAAAACGTTCCAGCATTTTATTGGAATTGGGGGCGCGATTACAGATGCTGCTGCAGAGGTTTTCGCAAAACTACCGCTAGAAAAACAAAACGAGTTGTTACGTTCCTATTATAGTCCGGAGAATGGTATTGGATATTCTTTGGCACGCACCACCATTCACAGTTCTGACTTCGCCAGCGGAAGCTATACGTATGTTGCCGATAATGATAAAGAACTTAACTCTTTTAATATCGATCATGATCGGAAACATCGGATTCCATTGATCAAAAGCGCGATGACCGCTGCGGGAGGAAACCTCTTGTTGTATGCCAGCCCTTGGAGTCCGCCCGCGTTTATGAAAGACAACAACAGCATGTTGAAAGGCGGCAAACTGTTGCCCGAGTTTAATCAGTCGTGGGCAACCTACTTTACAAAGTTTATCAAAGCATATGAGAATGAAGGCATGCCCATTTGGGGCATAACCATTCAAAACGAACCAATGGCCATACAGCGATGGGAGTCTTGTATTTTCACTGCGGAGGAAGAACGGGATTTTCTTAAAAAATATTTAGGCCCGACCATGCAGGCTGCCGGATTGGGGGACAAGAAAATTGTGGTTTGGGATCACAATCGCGATCTGATGAACCATCGAGCCAATGTCATTTTCGAAGATGCAGAGGCTTCCAAGTATGCGTGGGGAATCGGCTTTCATTGGTATGAAACCTGGGCCGGAGGTGAGCCCATGTTTGCCAATCTCGCTGCAGTCAAAGAATCCTATCCCGACAAAAACATATTGTTTACAGAGGGGTGTGTAGAAAAATTTGACGCCAAAAAATACCAATACTGGCCCAATGCAGAACGCTATGGCAGATCCATGATCAATGATTTTAATCAGGGCACGGTGGGGTGGACGGATTGGAATATATTGTTAGATCAAACGGGTGGACCTAATCATGTTGGTAACTTTTGTTTTGCGCCTGTTCATGCGGACGTGTCCAAGGGAGAATTAATTTATACGCCTTCATATTACTACATCGGTCACTTCTCAAAATTTATTCGCCCGAACGCAAAGCGTGTAAGCAGTGTTGCTAGTAGAAGTCATTTACTGTGCACGTCCTTCCTGAATGAAGATGGATCATTGGCAACTATTGTGATGAATCAAAGTGACCAGGAGATAACTTACAAAGTATATATTGGATCCCAAGCCTTTCCAGCGAAGATTTTGCCTCACGCTATTCAAACACTTGTTACAAAATAAGTTCTTTGTTTAAACTACATTTCCACCACCAATCTTAGCAGAGGGTTTTTTACTAGAGTTTTTTATGTTAATTTTCTATTTGAGATATACTGGTTGTTTTTAGAAATGAGATTAAGGCGCTTACTCAAACCCTCTGACTGGTCCAAACTCAGTGTAAACGAGCCCTTCCTAAGTTACGAGCTAAGAAAGAACATCGTTTTTTCTCAAATCCTAATACTTACTCTTTTTGGGCTACTTATACATTTGGTTGCCGATTCGATCCGTGGCGATTTTGGCGTTGTGGCTTTTGTTGTTTTGACAACTGTTATAACGTTGATCAGCTATTTGCTTAATGAACGCAAGCGACATAAGGCATCAAAGTTCTTTTTCTTCATTTCAATAAACGTAGTTTTTTTTATACTGGCCTCTTTAGTTCCACGAGAATGCGCAGTAGGTACGTTGTTTCTGGCATTGATTGGGGTTGCTTTAGTAGTTCACCCAAAAAGTGAATTGAAAATGAGTATTCTTTATGCCTCTTTTTCCTTGGCTGCTCTTATTACACTAGAGTTAACCGATTACCACATTTTTGGAAGCACTCGAATGCTCGAGAAATCTTCTTTGTTTAATTCGATTATCAATATTACTTCAGCTTGTCTGATTCTTTCGGTGTGTATACTTTTTGCGATACAACTGAATTACCGTGCTGAGGTATTGTTGCTTAAGCGGGAAAATCAATTGGCTAAAACAAATGGTAAACTTGATCAGATATTGTATAGTGCTTCTCACGATTTGCGAGCTCCGCTCAATTCGATAAAAGGGTTAGTGAATTTAGCTGCCATGGAACCCGAAAAAGAGAATATGGGGCAGTACTTTAAATTGATAGATAATAGGATTGCTAAGCTTGATCGGTTTATTTTAGATATTCTTGAGTTTTCACGAAACACAAAAAACCAACTTATTATCGAGGCAGTATCAATCAACGAACTTGTTAACGAGATTGCAGATTCATTGAGGTACATGGACGGAGCTTCACGAATTAGATTGATACGAGAATTTGGTACAGTCGATTTTGTCAACACTGATCGGAAAAGTCTCTCCGTCATTCTTGCGAATTTAGTCTCTAATTCGGTAAAATATCATAACTATCATCAAGAGGATCTTTGGATAAAGATATTTATGGAGCAAGAGGCAGGAGGTGTTCGCTTAACGATTTCGGATAATGGAATTGGCATATCACCAGAGCAACAGCCAAAAGTATTTGATATGTTCCATCGTGCCACTGAGATTTCTACTGGATCCGGACTTGGTTTATTTATTGTTAAGGAGGTTGTCGATAAATTAAATGGACAGATCTCACTCCAGTCTGTTTTCGGAAAGGGCTCGACTTTTTCAATCTCAATTCCAAATGCCCCGAACGGGGTTGAATCCAACTAAGTTTTTTTTGTTGTTTTTCATACTTTCATGTACAGTAGTAGACTGTGATCAGTCAGTTTCGCTACGATGTAAGCACGAATATTTCGAATTTTTGCAAAGCAATTCATTGTCGCAGTACTACCTTTGAAAAAAAATCCCATGTCTTCCGAAATAGAAAAACAAGGACTGCTCAAAATAGAAAATGATCTGGATTACCTTACTTCCTGCTTCCGCGATGTGCTGATCACCTTGAAAGAAATTGAAATAGCAAATTTGCTTTCGCAGATTGATTCTTCTTCAGTGGATGCCAGTATTCTTTTTAACAACCCGTCAAACGAAAAATACATACAGGCGTGCAGTATTCTTTTTCAACTGATGAACTTGGTAGAAGAAAATGCAGCTGTGCGGTTTAGGCGCAAACTGGAAGATGAGAAAGGCCCTGCAGCTATTCGTGGTTCCTGGACAGAAACCTTTCTACGTTTAAAAGAGGCTGGTGTTACAGAAGAGCAAATAGCTCAGCTTCTGCCTCGCGTGATGGTGATGCCTGTGCTTACCGCGCACCCGACCGAAGCCAAGCGCATTTCAATACTAAATCTACATCGGAAGGTATATGTGCAACTGGCCAGGAAAGAGCAGGGCAATTTATCAAACTGGGAGCAAGCGGATATTGAAGAAACGATCAAAGCTTTGTTAGAGCGTTGGTGGCGCACCGGTGAAGTCTATCTTGAAAAGCCGCAGGTAGCATCCGAACGCAATAATGTCATTCATTACATAAGAAATGTTTTTCCACAGGCACTCCACCAGTCTGACCAACGTCTAAAAAAAGCCTGGCAGTCTTTTGGCTTCAATGCAGAGCGCTTGTTTCATCCGGATGATTTTCCACGACTAACATTTGGCAGCTGGGTAGGTGGAGATCGAGATGGACATCCTTATGTGACGGCTGAACTAACGGCTGATACGTTAAAAACACATCGCGATGCTGCGCTGGATTTACTTGTTAACAAATTGCAAGAGCTGGCTGCTGACATCAGTTTTTCTGAAATCAACAATCACCCGCCTCCTTTTTTTCAGCAGGCGATTATTGAATTGGAACACCAAATAGGTGCAGCTGGGGCAGATGCCGTCAGCAGAAATCCGCGTGAACCCTGGAGGCAATTTGTAAACCTACTATTGATAAAGTTGCAGCAAAGTAGAAAAGGAAATCAGTCAACGAACGGATATCAAACGCCTTCACAACTTACTCACGACTTAGGAACACTCCGTAAGAGCCTCCTGGAGATTGGAAGTCGAAGACTGGTAAGTGACTTGATTTTTCCTATTGAAAGAATGGTGCAATGCTTTGGATTTCATTTGGCCAAATTGGACATCCGTCAAAATAGTACGTTTCATGACAAAGCAATCCAGCAGCTATTGGCTGCTGCAGGCATGTCTGATACTTCTTTTACTGAATGGCCGGAAGACAAAAGAGTTGCTTTCCTCACCGAGGAACTACAAACCAATCGCCCGTTTCTAGTTCCGGGAAGTAGCGTAGGATCAGAAGCGGAACAAGTGATTGGTTGTTATCGTGCGGTAAAGACTCATGTTGATTTGTATGGAAAAGAAGGAATCGGTTCCCTTATCGTAAGCATGACTCGAAGTCTTAGTGATTTGTTAGTCCCCTATCTTTTCTTGCGTGAAGCGGGCCTGTCGTATGATCTATTTCAAGTTGTTCCACTCTTTGAAACCATCAACGATTTAAAAAACGCACCTCAGATTTTGCTTCGCTTTTTCCATGGCATTGGTGGCACTATTAGCCGAGGCGGTGGGAAGTACCATCGCTTTCTGGAGAGTATGCCATCCGGCACGGTGCAAGGAGAAATAAAACTTACTGTTCA
>JABFSY010000275.1 GCA_013140395.1 Cyclobacteriaceae bacterium | reverse complement strand
GGGTAAGTTTATTTACTAAACCCATCTTATCGAACCGTTCTAGTTTTTGAAGATCCGTCTGCATTGGTTGGCGAGTCGATTTTTGACCGCGTTCACCCAGATGATATCGGTTGGGTACTGGATCGCTTTAGCATTTCGATGGAAAAGAAAATTTCTGAAAGCGCAGAGTTTAGATATCAAAATGCAAAAGGAGATTATGTATGGTTAGAAACCTTAGGCAACCCCATTCTCGATTCGAATGGAGAAGTTAAAACGATAGTGCTATCCAGTAGAGATGTATCAGAAAAAAAAGCCAACGAGGCTGCGTTACAACATCGAGACGAAATGCTGTCTGCCCTAGCAGAAGCTACCAGTCAACTGGCGGTGGAACCGGACCTATGGATCGGGTTGCGGAAGGCCGTTCAAACACTAGGTGAAAAAACAGGCGCAGACCGGGTGCTGATATTTCAAAATGAGACGAATTCAACAACACCTACATTTACGCTTAAAGTTAAGTGGACCTCACCTGCGCTTACTGACAAATTTGAATATGATGGAACGGAACAATTTGCTTTGGGGTTAGCACCATCTTTAGAAAGAACACTTTCCGCCAATAGAGCTTTTATCAAACATGTCGCTGAGATTGAAGATATTTCCTATCAAGCTGAGCTGGTTGCACTAAACGTTAAGTCAATTATCAACCTACCCATTCAAGTCAATGGCCAGTTTTGGGGATTTATAGGAGTAGATGAATGCAAAGTTGAGCGAAACATTACTGATTCGGAATACTCCATTTTAAAGTCTTTTGTTGCAACCGTGAGCGCGGCTCTCGAGCGAAAGGAGATTGAGCGTGAAAACAAAGATTGGCAGACACGCTATGAAATTATTGCCGCCTCTTCTGGCCAAGTAATTTATGATTATGATGTACCATCTGGACAAATCGTTTGGAGTGGCAATAGCAAAGATGTGCTCGGGCTTGAGACGAGCGAGATGGGCAATGTGAATGAATGGGAACAACGAATCCACCCGGAAGACAGAGAACGCGTAACTGCTGAGTTAGAAGCCTGTCGACTAGAAGGAAGTAGCTTTCAAGTTGAATATCGTTTCCAGACAAAATCAAGTGGCTTCACCCAACTTTTCGATCGCGGGTTTTTCCTAAAAGATACTGAAGGGATCGCCTACCGAATGTTGGGCATCATGACCGACATCTCACGTCAAAAAAAGGCTGAGTTTGAACTGAAAGAAAGTGAAAACCGATTCCGCACATTGCAAGAAGCTTCATTTGGCGGTATCGGCCTACATTATCAGGGTGAAATATTGGACGCCAACAAAGGACTGAGCGATATTACCGGGTTTAGTTATGATGAGTTGATCGGTATGAATGGCGTGAGTCTAATTGCGCTCGAATCGCAGGCAGTTGTAAAAGAAAAGATCTTAACGGGGTATGACAAACCATATGATGTCATTGGAATTAGAAAAGATGGCACCCGATACAATTTGGAAATTCATGGCAAAAATATTCCCTATCAAGGGAAAACAATTCGTGTAACCGAATTCAGAGACATCACAGAAAGAAAGCAAAATGAGGAAAAAATTCTAGAACAGAATAATAAGCTCTCTCTTTTTGCCGAAGATTTGAAAAGGAAAAACGAGCAGTTGGAAGAGTTCACTCAAATTGTTTCGCATAACCTACGTTCACCCGTTTCAAATATCTTAAGCTTACTGGACTTCTACGAAAAAACGGAAGATGCCGATGAAAAAAAGATGTTTATCAAAATGCTCCATGACTCGGGCAGCAAAATACTTACTAGTCTGCACGAGTTAAACGAAGTCTTAAAAATCAAACAAGACAAAGATATTCCAAGGCAGGAGTTGGTGTTTGAACATATTCTGGAGGGAATAAAAAAACAACTCAGTTCTCAAATTGCAGAGGCGAAAGCAGTTATCTCAACAGATTTCGGAAGTGCACCAACTGTGAATTATCCAAACATTTATTTGGAAAGCGTTTTAATGAATTTGCTCAGCAATGCGCTGAAATACAAACATCCAGATCGAAACTCAGAAATAAATCTGACAACCTCTGTCGAAAATGGGAAAGTGACGTTGAAGATTACGGATAACGGTTTAGGAATAGATCTAAAACGATATGGTCATCATATTTTTAAACTTAGAAAAACGTTTCATAAGCATCCAGAAAGCCGCGGAATCGGGCTTTTCATGATCAAAAGTCAGATCGAAGCGCTAGGTGGCGAAATATCTATTTCCAGCGAGCAGAACATTGGAACGGCTTTTATCGTTAAGTTCTAAATTTGTTTAAATTCTTATGCAATGCCTACAATAGCTTTAGTAGATGATGATTCAATTTTTCAGTTCACCGCTACACGACTGCTTGAATCCGCCAAATTGGCCCAAAATATACTGCATTTCGAAAATGGTGCCGATGCATTAACCTTCTTGAGAGAAAATGCTCTTTCAAAAGAACTGCTGCCAGACTACTTATTCTTGGATATAAACATGCCTTTTGTAGATGGGTGGATGTTTTTAGAGGATTTCACAACATTAAAATCCACTCTTTCCAAGGATATCAGTATCTATATGGTAAGTTCCTCTATTGATCCAAGGGATCTAAATCGCGCCAAAGGATTTGTTGAGGTGACAGATTTCATTATCAAGCCGATTTCGCTAGAGCGTTTTCAAGAGCTCCTAAAGTCGGCCTAGCCTAACGAATAATTTTTAACTGATTTTTCAATCCCCTAAAGCCGACCATTTCTGTGCCAGCATGGCCAACAAACATTTTGGCGTCTACTTTAACTGGTATTTGATTGCGATCAGCAGAAATCCATGCGGTGACAGAGTTCTCTCCCCGAAAAAGGGTGTTGTCGGGCATTATGGGAACCAGCTTGTGGCAAAGAATCTTGCCCAAGTCCGTTTTAACCACTTCCTTACCAAAATAGATAATTTTAAAGCTATACGCCTTGTCTTCAAAAAATCCGGAGACAGTGAGTGTATCTTTCATTTTGAATTTTGAAAAATCAATGACCCTCAAATACATAAAGCCGGTAACCACATCGCGTACGTTGTCGGGAGTATTGTATTCTTTTGGTTCACTAAACTTGCCGGTGGCTTTATCAGCCACCTGAACAAACGCCTTATCTTGGCCATGATCATATTTAATGAGCTCATCAAGGCGGTAC
>JABFSY010000521.1 GCA_013140395.1 Cyclobacteriaceae bacterium | reverse complement strand
TCTTCATACTCTGCCTATTTTTATATTCTAAAATCTCTCTCTCTCAAAATATTAAGAAAAAAAATAGCGAAGCAAACAGCTTCGCTATTTTGAAGTGTCAATTAACTATTTTTATATACCATCCCAAGAAGAAACATTGTCTGACTGAGCATTATTGCTTCCGCTAAAAGTGTATGATTTGTTACCCCCGTTTGAGCCGTTGTTCCACGTGGGTGAACCAACCGAAGAAACAAAATACTTGTACTCTAACGAAGTACCTGAAGCAGGTTGCGGAAAGACTATAAAATAGTTCAGACCAGTAGGAGTACTTTTAGTCATTTGTAATGATGGGTTGGTGCCTGGTTGTTGCCATTCATTTGGCGCTCCTAATTTGTTAAATTGACCAGCCACAAAAACATCCCTATCGGCTGGCGTATTTGCCGGAGCAACTAAATTAAAACTAACATAGGGATAATCATAACCCTCCCAAAAGCTTACAACTTGGTAAATGTCAGTGTTAGTGCCCGTAAACGTAAACTTCCGATTGGATAATCCCTTGGTGCCTACTCCATTACTATTAGGTTCCCTCTCTCCATTTCCCCAAGAAGAACCTCCAACTGGAGCAATAAAATATTTGTATTCAAAAGTCTGCCCAGGTGGAATACCTAAAACAATTGAATAAGTGCCATTAGAATTCTTTGTAAACTTCAAAGATTGATTCGTGCCAGGTTGTTGCCAATTACTTCCGGTTAAAAAACCAAACTCACCGGCAAAATAAACATCATAACTAGCTGGCGTATTTGCGGGAACGTTGATCGTGAAGGTTACACCACCTCGTTTAAACGTGATATTCCTGGGTGTAGAAGCAAGCCGCACATTTGTGCCCGATTTTGCTCTTACACTCCACTTATAGTCCACAGAACCTCCTACAACAATGCCAGCAGTTGCAAGCAGAGCATCTATTTGTGTATACGTAAGAGTTAGTTTTGACATCTTTCCGCTATTGTCGGCAGGTATCACCAACTTAGGAGTAGCAAAGGTGCCTGTTGGCACATCCGCGACCCACTCATAAGTAGTCGCATCAGGAGAATCTTCCCAATCAATAACGACCGTTTGACTACTTGTAAAAACAGTCACCGCAAGGCCTGAGGCTGGACTTACCAAGCCAAATGACTTAATTGGATCCGTAGGGATACTTTTCACATCTGGCAGTGCGGGATTGGGGAAATCTTTTGTGCACGACATTGCTATCACAAGAAATGAAAGCAAGTAGAAATAAATTGATTTTTTCATAGTTCTTTACTGTTTAAGTTTTACAATCTTAACATTTTGAGTAGCGCCAAAATTGATAGCGGCATCTGTCTTACTTCGTATGAGAACATTCACTTTGTCAATTTGTTTTCCTACTGGCACAGTAAAAAATTTACTCGGTAAAATGCTGATAGTATGTTGAGATCCATTTTTTACCAGTTTTAGAGATGCTGTGTTCCCTACCACTGCTGGAGCGAATGGTTCAAGACTTCCCCCACCCACTAAATCCGCAGTTGCATATAAGTAAACTTCAGCTTGCGTTTTCATGGTTGCATCAGTTTCTAAATCCTGATTATAAGTTAAAGTAACCACATCTGTTTGTGCAGCGTTAGCGGGAAATTGCTCGAACTCGGTTTTTACGTAAACTGGACCTGTAAAAGGAATTTCAATGTCATTAGATTGAAAACCTCCACATCCATTAGCCTTTTTTACCAGAAAGCCAAACCTCGTCTGGTCAGAAGGCCTGCTCTGGGCTACAGCTGCGTCTTTTGCTGTTTTATACCCCACACCCATGTACGACTTAACAGAAGGAAGAACAATACTCCACACATTGGCAGACTCTTTCGTCATTTTACCAGCGTCACCCTGCGCACAAAAATCCCCGTTAGTTGGTGCCCCACAGCAGCCTTGAATAAAACCCCATAAATAAATGGGCTCAGCCCCAACAAGATTCGGTACACCAGATACATCCACCACTAACTTGATGGATTGTGTGAAGCTGAATGCAGGTACAGCGCTAATAAATTCGTTTGAGCCTTGTGCCTTTGCTTTTATGTTTACCACGATTTGCGCGTTGGCCACGGCTGCGAGCGCAACAAAAACTATAAAGGGTATTATTCTTTTCATGGTCTTATTAATTTTTAGTGAATTCATATTCATAATATGAATATTCTGTGTTGTCTGTGAAATCATTTCGTACAATTTGCAGGCTAATCTTATTGCTCTCCAATCTTTTAATTCTAAAAGCAGAAGCGTTTACGTTACCGGGATCTGTTAAAGAAATGTTTGTGGCAAAGACGTAATCATCCAACGACCAATTACCTGTATTTATAGTTAAAAAATTCGGGGCATTGCCGGGGGTCACAGTAAAGACGCCTGGTTTGCCTGTTGCATCCAAATCGAATTTAATTTTAAAGTCAGCAAAAGGAAAAGCCGTAGTTAAATCCTTCTTCTGTACATCTGCAGGAAACCCATTATCAACAGCTTCCTTATCAAACTGCACTACTTTACTCGCTGTCCATGTACCGCTTAATAATGCTGGCTTCAATGGAATAGGATTACTCAATTCAGGAAAATTATCATCTTTTTGACAGGCTGCTACCAGCACCATGCAAAGCAGCAGCATTTTCAAACCAATTTTATTTAAAGTCATATTCATAAAAGTTTAAATCAATTTTGTACAATCGCAGGGTTACCCGAAGTCTCACTTACAGGAATTTTCAACAACCAACTCGCATCATTAAAGGGTTTTGCTTCACGGATGATAGTTGCACCAGATTTTACCTCACCGAACGAAGGGGACTTAAGCCTTCTTAGTTCATGGAATCTGTCTCCCTCAAAATACAATTCTACCCTTCTTTCTGCCCGTATTGTGGAAAGCGCCACAGTAACATTCGCAAAAGTGATTGGTGTAAAAGATGAATCAGCAAATCCTCTTACAATGCCAAAACTGGTGGCCGCAGCAGACAGGTCTGGTGAAGGTTTGCTTACGGCTGATTCGGCATGAATCAAGTATATCTCAGACATACGAATGATAGGAGGATTAATAATATTTGCATCCCACTTTAAAGAATAATATCTATCTGCTGAGAAAAATACTGTAGCCCTAAAGTCGTTTACTCCTCTATCAAAAAGAGCTTGAAGCAAGCCATTGGGTGTTTGATTGAGTGA
>JABFSY010000135.1 GCA_013140395.1 Cyclobacteriaceae bacterium | reverse complement strand
TTCCCACAGTCGTTGAGGGAGACCAAAAAAGGGATTGGAAAAGATTTTTTGTTTCCCACGCGCTACTTTATGCTTTTGAAAAATTGTTCGCGCCTCTTCTTCACCAAGTTGGCCAGTCCAATTGACGAGAGCTGTAAATGTGTAATTGCACTGATGAAGATGTTCTGCAGCCCACGCAGACAGTTTTATAACAGCAGGGCCGCTCAGTCCCCAATGAGTAATCAATACAGGACCTCGCTCACTTAGTTTTGTGGTGGCAATCTTTACTTCGGCATCGGCAACTGCAATACCCATGAGATCGGTAAACTTTTTGTCCTTATCGTTGAACGTGAATAGCGATGGTATGAGCGGATTAATCGTGTGGCCTAGATTTTCAATCCACTTATAATGCGAAACCTGAGGATGTCCGCCCATGGCGATCAATACTTTTCGAGTGTGGAATATTTGATCACGACTGGCAAAAATTAAAAAGTGATTATTCTCCCAACTAAGTTTTTCTACTTCGCAATTCGTTTCTATTCGTATGTTGAATTTCTTGGCTTCTGAAAGAAAGCAGTCGATGATCGTTTGAGAGTTGTCGGATACAGGGAACATTCGCCCGTCCTCTTCCGTTTTCAAATGTATACCTAACCGCTCAAACCAGTCAACGGTGTTTTTTGCATCAAATGTTCGGAACAATTTTTTCAACTGCCTTTGGCCACGAGGATAGTGCTGTGATAGAGGCGTGGGTTCAAAACAATGATGGGTAACGTTACAACGGCCGCCTCCTGAAATTTTTACTTTTGATAAAAGCTTTGGGGATTTTTCAAGAATCAGGATTTTCAGTTTTGGATTTTGCTGGGCTGCATTGATTGCGCCAAAGAAACCAGCCGCTCCTCCTCCTACTACAATAAGATCAATTATTTTGTGATCAGACAAATTTGAGCGGTTAACGAATTTCGTCTATCAAAAATCTAACACCACTTGATTTCTCAGAATGTCGTCTAGCGTGTCTCTCTTCCGAATTAATTGTGCTTTGCCATCTAGTATCAGTACCTCGGCCGGTCGAAAACGCGAATTGTAGTTAGACGCCATCGAATAGCCATAAGCACCAGCATTTTTTAGCACCAGCAAATCACCTTCTCTCACTTCATTCATTTTGCGATCGGCACCAAAGGTGTCGGTTTCACAAATATTGCCAACTACGGTATACACTTTTTGCTGACCATTGGGATTGGAAGTATTTACGATGTCATGGTAGGCGTCATACATCATCGGCCGGATGAGATGATTAAGGCCTGAGTTTACGCCTACAAACGTTACGGAGGGTGTAGACTTTACCACATTGGCATTCACGAATAAGTAGCCTGCCTCACTCACTAAATATTTTCCCGGCTCGATCCACAGTTCCAGCTGTTTGCCATAACTATGATAGAATTCCTTAAAGGCTTTGCCCAGCTTCAACCCTAAATCATAAACATTCGTCACCATGTCGCCCTCTTTGTAGGCAACCTTAAAACCACTTCCGAAGTCGATGAATTTTAAAGCCGAAAAATCACGGGCAACTCCAAAAAGGATTTCGGCCATTTTCAAAAATACCTCTGTTTCCGTAATCTCTGATCCCGTGTGGATGTGCAAGCCATTAACCGTGATATTATATTGTTGAACCAATTGCATGATCTGGGGCAATTGGTAAACCGAGATCCCAAATTTTGAGTTGCCATGCCCGGTTGAAATCTTATAGTTTCCTCCGGCTAAAATATGGGGATTCAGCCGAATACAACAGGGATATGCACTCCCGTATTTTTTACCAAATTTTTCCAGTACTGAAAGATTGTCCAGATTGATATTAAGCCCCAAGTCTACACCGGCAACAATTTCCTCGAAGTCTACACAGTTAGGGGTAAACATAATTTCTTCCGGCTTGAACCCTGCTCCCAACGCAATGTGTGCTTCTTGCAATGATACAACATCCACTCCGGCACCATTCTTCTTCAACAATTTCAAGATGGAAATATTGGTGAGTGCCTTTGCCGCATATTTTACTTTTACCTGATTCTCGGAAAAAGCATTTTTTAAACTCTGTAATTGTTGGATGATCTTCTTTCCATCGTAAACATACAAGGGAGTGCCAAACTCTTTACAAATCTCGGACACATTCAGCCCCTGAATCTGATATTGATTGTTAACTAGCTCCATGCACAAATTTAAAGCGCAAATATACTCGCTTTGATTTTATAAGCATGGGCGTTTTTTTGCGTTATCTTGCACCATGGATTTATTCTTTCGTAAGTCTGGTCATGGTGATCCTATGGTTATCTTACATGGCCTGTTTGGTTCATCTGACAATTGGTTTTCATTATCGAAGGTTTTTTCTGAGTCCTTTTCTGTATACACACTTGATCAACGGAATCATGGACAGTCTCCACAGAGTGAGGACTTCAATTATCAGCTACTGGCAGAAGATCTTGAACAGTTTTTAGTAAAACACTCCCTCAAAAACCCTATCGTGATTGGCCATTCCATGGGCGGCAAGACAGCCATGAATCTGGCGATCAAAAACCCAACAGCAATTGGCAAATTGATTGTAGTGGATATTGCACCAAAATCATACCCTGTTCATCATGATCATATTTTAGAAGGATTGACTTCCATTCCGTTATCAACGCTTTCATCTAGGACAGAAGCAGATCAGATTCTTTCCAAATACGTGCCCGAGCCAGACGTTCGTCAATTTTTGCTCAAGAATTTATCTCGCAATGGGGAAGGTAAATTTGAATGGAAGATTAACTTGGTATCCATTCAAAACCATATCGAAGAAATTGGAATGGGCATGCAGTACCAGGGGGCTTTTGAAAAACCAACTCTATTCATCAATGGTGCAAGGTCTAACTACTTTAAGGCCGGTGATGAAGTGTTGGTTAAGACGTTTTTTCCGGCCGCACAGATCGCAACCATTGATGCCAGCCACTGGGTTCAAGCTGAGAAACCCGAAGAATTTGTTCAAGTCGTCTTAAAATTTTTGAAAAATTAGCACTGTCCCCTTCCATATTGCCAAACTGTATTTGATACCTCATGTTATTTCGGAGGGGACTCAATTCGAAGTAATTCCTCCTCATGTAATAAAGGCATTAAAGTCCATCTCGCATTTTTTAGTGGAAGATGTACGCACGGCTAGAAGGTATTTGAGTAGCCTGAAAA
>JABFSY010000107.1 GCA_013140395.1 Cyclobacteriaceae bacterium | reverse complement strand
AATCAAACCGGCCTGGATTGAATGTGTCAATCATCATAGTCGTTTTTTCTTGGCCAACTATTTCTTTTACCAACAAACCCGTGCCCGGACCCAGGCTCAACCCCATCATCGAATGGCCTGTAGCTATTACTAAATTCTTAATTTTCTTTGATCGCCCGATATAAGGAAGCCCATCGGGTGAACAGGGGCGCAAGCCATGCCATACCTCCTCCTTCTTGGGCATTTCTACTTTCATCTCGGGATAATAATGAGGAATTGAATCCACAATTCCCTTTACTCGATTGATACTGATACTGTGATCGATTCCCGTTATTTCCATGGTACCACCAAACCGAAGTGTATCTCCCATCGGAGTGACCGCAACTCTCGCCTCTAAGAAGATAGAAGGAATTCGAGTATTTTTTTTTACATTCTCCAATGTGAAACTATACCCTTTGCCTGCTTGCATCGGTAGCGACAAATTCAATTTAGCCGCAACCAATGCTGACCAACTTCCGGTGGCAAGCACTACTTCATCAAAGGTGAGCTCTTCGTTGGCCGTCTTTACAGAGTCTATTTTACCAGACTCGATCACAAAGTCAATCACTTCGGTATTGTCTTTAACAACAACGCCTTTTTCTTTTAAGTATGTTTTCAACTGATTCACGAAAAGCTGTGGAGTAACATGAGCATCTCCGGGAAAGTATACCCCTCCCTTCACCCTTACTTGAACATCCGGCTCAAGTTTCTGAACTTCCTCAGCGGAAATAATATGAGCTTCAATACCATGTGCATTAGCGAGAGCTGCTGTCTCCATTTCCTCGTGCTCCGTTTCTTTCGTTTGATACAACATCAAAAGTCCCCTTTCATGATATCCAAAGTTGAAAGGCAGTTCTGTCGACAGTAGCTTAAACATTGACTTGCTGAGTAAACTAATTTCCTTTAACGCAGGTGCCGATCTTGCCACGTGTTCTTTGGTAGCACTTTTATAAAAATGGTAGCCCCATTTGATAAGATCGCCACTTAATCGAGGCTTTACATAAAACGGACTGCTTGAATTGAACATCCATCGGATGCCTTTGGAGATCATACCCGGTGCGGCTAATGGAATCAGGTGACTAGGTACAATCATTCCCGCGTTTCCAAATGAGCAACCATCTTTCATTTCAGATTGCTCTATGATCGTAACTTGGTGACCAGCCTTCGATAAATAATAAGCTGAACTAAGTCCAATGATGCCACCTCCTATTATGCCAACTCTCATCTGATCAATTTTGCATTTGAACCTGTAACGCTAAAAAATAAAGTAACTCAACAAGAAAACGATAAGAAGAAAGATAGCCATATACTTAATCCAAGGTGTTGCCTCCATGAATTCATAACCGCAGATTGGACACTCCCGGCTTCCTGCCTCAATGTTCATGGCGCACGAAGGACATTCTTTCTTTTTCATGATGGATAAATCATATTACCTGAAATCCATATGCATATGGATCATCTTGTGGGTCGATGGAGATAGTATTATGACCATAAATTTTCGCCCAGCCTTCTACACTTGGAATGATGGCTGGCTTGCCATGCAATTCAGTTTCTTCTTCAATGCGGCCTATAAACTTAGAGCCGATGATGCTCTCATGAATAAACTCATCACCACGCTTTAGCTTTCCTTTTGTATACCATTGTGCGAGGCGAGCCGAAGTGCCTGTTCCACAAGGCGAGCGGTCGATGGCTTTGTCGCCATAGAAAACAGCATTGCGAGCCGTAGAACTAGGATCAATCACTTTGCCAGTCCATAAAATATGGCTACATCCATTGATTGTTGAATCATCCGGATGGATAAAGGTGTGCTTCTTATTAATGTCTTTTCGTAGCTCTCTACTCCAGCTTACTAATTGATCTGCGGTATGATGTTCAATGCCTTTAAAATTCTGTTGTACATCAACGATCGCATAAAAATTTCCACCATAAGCCACATCCAGATTTAGCTCCCCTAAATCAGGGCAAGTAGCTTGTATATTTTCAGCCGCCAAATAAGCTTTCACGTTTCTAATCTTCACTGACTTTACCTTTTTTCCTTCTTGCTTGTATTCAATGCGAACCAGACCCGCTGGCACTTCCAGATTTAGAACGCCCGGAGTTTTAGGAATGACCAAGCCTTCTTCAATAGCGATAGTAACAGTTCCTATCGTGCCATGTCCACACATGGGCAAACAGCCACTCGTTTCAATAAACAAAACGCCAATATCGTTTCTGGGATCAGATGGCGGATATAAAATACTGCCACTCATCATATCGTGACCACGCGGTTCAAACATCAAGCCTTCTCGTATCCAGTCGTACTCCTTTAAAAAGTGCTGACGCTTTTCGCTCATGTTTTTTCCCTCCAACTTCGGTCCTCCTTCTGCCACCAATCGAACGGGGTTACCACAGGTATGAGCATCAATACATTTGAAAATATTCATCTTATCGTTGTTCGCTAAAGTTGTTGGTTAATCGTGCTTGCAAGCAACGACTAACGAACAACCAACAACTATTTCTTCCATTCATTATTTAACAATCTCCAGATACCCAACGGATTTCCATCTTGCAATTCTTCTGGCAATAGCGAATTCGGAAAACTTTGAAAGGCAACGGGTCTTGCGAAACGCTTAATGGCATCAATCCCGACAGCCGTAAACCGAGAATCCGTTGTTGCCGGAAAGGGGCCGCCATGATTCATCGAAGGGCAGACCTCTACCCCAGTAGGAACTCCGTTGATAATTAATCTACCCGCCTTCTCAATCAGCATATTAACCAAACTAGAATACTTGGCTATCTCGACCTCATCACCAAAAATACTTGTCGTTAATTGACCACTCAGGTGATTTACAACAGCGTGAAGCTCATTGACATCCTTGCATTTTATAATCAATGAAAAGGGTCCGAATATTTCTTCCGCCAACAAAGGATTTTTCAAAAAAGTGGAAGCAAGGACTGAAGCTACAAGAGGCTTGCCTTGATTTTCGGTAGTACTAGAACTTGATTGAGCTTCAACCGTTACTCCTTTCTGTTCCAAAGTATGAGCTAGGCGCTTATTATAATTATCTGCAATTCCCTGATGAAGCATAATGCCCGGCAATGCATTGTTGATTCCCTCAGACAAAGATTTAATAAATCGATTTAGTTCATCATTTTGAATGGCTACAATTAAACCCGGATTGGTACAGAACTGCCCAACCCCTTGAGT
>JABFSY010000345.1 GCA_013140395.1 Cyclobacteriaceae bacterium | reverse complement strand
CCTGGCTGGCGACCGAAGCTCATGATGTAGTTATTTTCGCGCTCTTGTATAAAGGCCTGGTATTGCTCTCTGGAGATAGATGTTCCGGCAATTTCTGCCACTTCTTCATCGCTGCCACCCAAAACGGAGCGAGGGCCGTTCCCAAACAAATCATTTAAAATAAAAGAAAGAATAGCGATGGCTACGAACCCAACTACCCATTTGGTCATCTTTTCTCTCAACGTTCCAATCAATGCCATAATAAAAGTAAATTAAAGTGTAAGGTCGTTAAGGCCGACCAGCCCATTTTAAAGAACGGCAAATTTAGCCTGTTATCTTTATTCGGCAAAGGTGAACAATGAAATAATGCTACTGATTTTCAGTCTTTTACAACGAATTGATAACGTTTTTGTACATCTGACCTCTGGTTGCAGAAGGCCGGTGGTTTTTAGAACAAAGGAAGGGCAAAGCCGGGGCGATTTCTTATCCCTCCAGGCTTTCCAAATCAACCGTTAACTTGACTGTATTGATCAGCTTGTTTTCCGTTTTTTGGATGGTAAACGAGTAGGGCGGAATAGCCACCGTCTCGCCCTCGGCAGGGAAATCTTCTGTGTAGGAGAGAATTAATCCGGCCAGTGTCTCATAGTCGCCTTTTGGCAATTGCCATTTGTAGTGATCATTCAGATAGTCCACCTCCAGGCGAGCACTGAGCAGGTAGGTCATTTCGTCAATTTTTTCTTCGATCAGATCGTCATCGTCATGCTCGTCCTCGATCTCGCCAAAGATTTCTTCAATGACATCCTCCATACTCACGATTCCTGACGTTCCTCCAAACTCATCCACGACCAGTGCCATGCTTTTCTGTTCTTTGATCAATTGAACCATGAGGTTATTAGCCATCATTGTCTCTTGTACGATGTTGATGGGTGTCAATATCTCTTCAATGTGGCGTGGTTTTTTGAACAAGGCCGAAGAGTGGCAGTAGCCGATGACGTTATCAATTGATTCTTTGTAAATCAAAATCTTTGAATGTCCGCTCTGAATAAACGCATCTCTGAGTTTGTCGATGCCCTCTTCCACATCGATAGCGGTTACCTCTGTGCGAGGGATCATGCAATCACGAATGCGTACTGTCTTAAACTCGAGAGCATTGTGAAAAATCTTTTTGTCGAGCCCCACGTCTTCATCGTCATGCCGAACCTTCAACATACTTTTTAAATAGTTATTCAAATCGGTAAGTGCGAATACAGGCTTTTCCTCTGAATATTCAATTCGCAACACATGGATGATAACTATTTTAGAGAGGTAGACGATGGAAAACGTGAGAGGCGCCAGAATAATATAAATAATCCGAAAGGGGACGGCCAAGGTGGCCAGCATCAGATTCGGATTAATTAAGAACAGACTTTTTGGTAAAAACTCAGCCGTAAACAAGATCAGCAGCGTGGAAATAAGCGTTTGAAAGATCAGTATAAACACTTCGTCATTGATGCTTTGCGGTAAGTTAGAAGCCAACCACGGCTCGATCAGTTGAGCCATGTAAATGCCAAACAAGACCAACGCTAGTGTGTTGCCAATCAACGTGGTGCCGATAAACCAAGATTGTCTCTTTAGAAAGTAGGACATGATCCTACCCCACAATACGCCCTGTTTTCCCTGCAATTCAATTTGCAGTTTATTAGCTGAAAGAAAGGCAATTTCTATTCCGGAAAAGAAAAACGAAAAAGCTAACGTGATCGCAATGAGTATGTAGGAATTGTCCATCCGCTACTTCTTTTTGCGATAGGTGTAGATGAAAAAAAATCCAAAGGCGAGCATGATTGCCCAATAAGCGTGACCCAAGCCAAGCGTCATTACTTCATAAATACCAATAATTACAAATCCGGCTGCCAAAGAAAGGAGCACTATATCCATTAACTTCATTCAGCGCAAAGATACAAAATAGTCAATAGTCGATAGTCCATGGTCAATTGTTTGGCTCTCGTACTTTTGTGGAATTGGCTCAGAAGGAGGCTGGCATTAACAAATTACCATCGACAACTCACTAATTGTCTTTCACTTCGATAGTGCCCGTAGGGTTCTTGATCGTATAACTCGACATGTCTTCAAAAGCATCAAGCCCGGTGCCGTAGAGCACATCATGTTCATCGGTAATGGTCACAAATTTTTCCGTGAAGATTTTCTTTGTGTCCGGCTTCCAAAACAACTCTTCCGTATTTAATTGTTGCCCTTTTTCAATATTCTTTACAACAACTTTACCTCGTCCACGCCAGCGGTTTTCACCTTTAAAATAGAAAGCTGTATTGGCGCGAAGGGTGGATGTAAGCTTACCTGTTTTGTCAAAGAATTCGAGGTAGATTCCCTCGGGAAATTCCTGGTCACCATTTTGATAGTCAAATATTTTTTTTGCTTTTAAGATCGCCTTCATCCGATCATTCTCGGTGTAGTTCATCAGAATGTTTTCGGCCTCGCGAAGGGGACCTTCATAAATGACAGGTTTTGCTGTTTCCTTGGTTTTACAGCTGCTCAGCACAATAATAAAAAGCAAACAGACCGAAAGTGCCTTCGCGGGCGACCCGAAAAATGTTTGAAGAATAACTTTGTGCAAGGTTGTCATGCTGAAGTAAAAAGAAGAAGGCTGACTTTACAGTCAGCCTTCTTACATTTTTTATGCCGTCTTTTATTCTTTTCCGCGGGTGCGAAGCGTTACCGTTTCGCCCACCCAACAGGTAATTTTTTTGCTCTCTCCCTCTTTCCAGTTCAATTCAAAAAGCTCGGTAACAGAAGGGAACTGCGCACGGGTTGAGTTCATCTTTTGCTGATTGCCAGCTTTAAGATACATGTCAAATGCTGCAATGTATACTAACCGATCCTCAGCCAAGCTTGATTTCTTAGAACACTCCTGGAAAGAGAAGTAATACAAATCTCCAATTTTCTCATATCCTTCTTTGTTGGCAGGATCTGCGGCAATGGCTTTTCTGTAGTAGTCGCGAGCAGCAGGTTTGTCCTTATTGATGTTTGCGTTGTCGCCTAGCAAAATATTGATCTCGGCTTTGTCTGCCGGAGTAGCAGCTAGTGTTAAGGCTTCGTTCAACAAAGGAAGTGCTTTGTCAAAGTTTTTTAACTGCAGATATTTTGAGCCCAATACTTTAGCAAGCGCGAAATCAGGAGTGGCTTTATGTACCACTTCAGTAGCTTCTAACCAAAGAGGATCGTCCGTACACTTG
>JABFSY010000190.1 GCA_013140395.1 Cyclobacteriaceae bacterium | reverse complement strand
CCTCTGTTTCAGCTGTTCCGGTCATACCGGCCAGCTTGTGATACATACGGAAATAGTTTTGCAATGTAATAGTGGCATAAGTTTGAGTGGCGTCCTCCACCTTTACATTTTCCTTTGCTTCAATGGCCTGGTGCAATCCATCCGAATATCTTCTGCCGTCCAACACGCGACCCGTTTGCTCATCGACAATTTTGACTTTCCCATCGACAATGATGTACTCGGTATCCTTTTCAAAAAGGGTATACGCTTTTAATAGTTGGTTAACACTATGAATGCGTTGCGATTTCGTAGAATAATCACGGATGAGTTCCTCCTTTTTTTGAAATCGCTGTTCATCGGTAAGTGCGGCATCCTTCTCTAGCTTATTCAACTCAATACCAATTTCTGGCATGATAAAGAACTTTGGATCTTCTCCCTCGCCCGTGATTAAATCAATTCCTTTTTCAGTCAGGTCTACACTATTGTCTTTCTCATCGATCACAAAATACAAAGGCGCATCTGCCACTGGCATCTCCTTCTTGTTGTCTTGCAGATGGAAATTTTCTGTTTTCTGCAAGATTGATTTGTTACCCATCTCACTCAACATCTTGATGAGTGGCTTATATTTTGGCATCGCCCTGTATGCTCTAAACAAAGACAAACCTCCGTCTTTTTCCATGCCATCAGCGATCTGCTTCTTCGCATCGTTGAGATATTGATTGACTAACTTTTTCTGAGCTTCTACCAGCTTATTGATCCGTGGTTTAAGGTCATAAAACTCGTGTTCATCACCGCGTGGCACGGGACCAGAAATGATCAAAGGCGTCCGAGCCTCATCAATTAAAACACTGTCAACCTCATCGACCATGGCATAATGATGACCTCGTTGTACCAATTCCTCGGTCTCTCGCGACATGTTATCGCGCAGATAATCAAATCCAAATTCGTTGTTGGTTCCGTAACAAATGTCAGCTCGGTAAGCATCGCGTCTGGCTATCGAGTTGGGGTCATGTTTGTCGATACAATCCACCGACAAACCATGAAACTGAAAAATGGGCCCCATCCATTCACTATCACGTCTCGCCAGGTAATCGTTGACTGTAACGATGTGAACACCTCTTCTGGCTAGCGCATTCAAGAATGCCGGAAATGTTGCCACTAACGTCTTTCCTTCACCGGTTGCCATCTCGGCCACCTTACCTTCATGTAATGCAATACCACCGATGATCTGCACTTCATAATGCACCATATCCCAGGTGGTGAGGTTTCCGGCAGCCATCCACTGACGGCTCCATTGTGCCTTGTCACCATTTATTTTAACATTGGCATGCTTTGCTGATATAAGCCGATCAAATTCAGTGGCTGTGACTTCCAGGTATTCATTATCCTTAAACCTTCTGGCTGTCTCGCGAATAATGGCAAAAGCGCGAGGCAAAACCTCCACCAATACTTTCTCTAATTCTTTGTTGCGATCCTTTTCAATCTGATCAATCTGATTGAATATAGCTTCCTTCTCACTAATATCTTTGTCAGGGTCATCGGCAATTTGCTTGTGCAATGCTGCCAACTGATCATCGATCGATTTGAGTTTTTGGTTAATCTCTTCCTGGATAGATTGTGTACGAGCGCGCAACTCGTCATGTGTGATAGAGATCAGCTTTTCGCCTTCCTGTTTGGTTGCCTCTACGAGCGGCATCATCCGCTTAATATCCTTCTCTGACTTGGTGCCAAATAGCTTGGCGATAAGTTTTAACATGTGAAATAGTTGAACGTTAGTCGTTAATCGTTGTCTGTTACTCGCTTTGCTGAATTAACAAAATGAACTTTAAGCGGCAAAGTTATAGATTTTGGGGGTGCAATTATAGTTCCAAGATGCCCTCAAACACCTTTTTGGCGTAGGTATTGGGCGAAAATCATGAGTACAACGAAAAATCAGCCCGTTTGGCAGACTGATGAGAATCCCTAGTTCGAGTTCAAATAATTAAATAATCTCACCAAATCATTTTCTTTTCTCCACGTAATAGATTCTTTTCTACAAAAATTTTCGACATCAGGCTTAATTGTTTGCAACACTTTCAATGCGGATCTTTTCTTTAGTTCATATAGATTGTTATCTATGGTAAAGAAATACTGCACTTTTTTGGCTAAAGTATAATCTTGGCTGCCAACATTCAATGCACTATTAAAAGTTGGCGGGATTTCATCTATCGTAATTTTTTTGAACAATACAGTTTCACCATCAACGAGTAATTCAGCGACCCCATAGAATGGTACACCGTTAAATAGGTAATCCTTGGTATTTACTAACTGCTTTGTTTGCCGACTTAGTGAATCGACCCAAACAAATTTCTTAATTCTATCTCCACCAATTACTCTTATTCCATTCTGAAATTTAAACTCAAATTCGTTTCCCTTGATATCATATCTCCCTAAATAGCCCTCAATCACTTTATTGTCCAATAATATGAGAGAAGATTTAGACCAATAGATATCATAATATGTGTCACCCAGTTCCTTCGTGGTTTTATCAGAAGAAGAAAATTCATAAAGGATGCCCCCAGGTCCTACTCCAGTTGCAGCAGCCTGGCTCATTGCTTGATTGGCACGAGTGTTATCAATAGAGGATTGAGCCATCGATCCTTTCAGCAAAAATGGATTAATAGAAGAAAAGATAGCGATAAATACCAAATGCCTTTTTTTCATACTTCAAAAGTACAATAATAAAATATACGGAATGATAAGAGTATTACACTATGCGACTTACGCGCAAACATTTCAGAACTCTGATAAATACTATAAATCCTGACTCATTACACCGTCAATAACTTTATATGAGATGCTTCTAGTACTCCTATGGTCTAGAATAGATTTGTACTCGTGTTTAGAAACTTGCGTAAGATTGACATGAAACTTTACCGCTCGAGCCTTTATACTCTCGTCCAAAGTATCAAAGATCTCATGCGCTATTTTATGAATCAGTCGTGTTTCATCTCGAGAATTGGATGGTAAATCCCTTCCATTAATGCATTCAAAAATAAATTGGTTTAAAAAATTGGGATGGGTCATTTCAAGTATTTTGATCTCATCAAATCCGTACTGTTGTTTAAAATCAATTATTACCGCATTGGTAGAATTTCCATATTTCAATTCCTCCACACCTCCATCACAAGAAGTAAAAACTATTGCAAGAATTAGCAGGATTTTTGATATTCGTAACATACTTTTCAC
>JABFSY010000059.1 GCA_013140395.1 Cyclobacteriaceae bacterium | reverse complement strand
TCTGCTGAAAATAATTCATCGCTGGCATTTGCCTTTTTTGGGTTACGTCTTACCTGTCTGATTTTATCGGTGTATTGCGGTAGGTGTCTAGAAAGTTCGCTGGCAATCGTTCCGTTAGCTCCGAGGATGGTTTGCATAAAGAGGGTTTTTAAGAGGGACGTATGTTTCTTAAAGTTAGTCTAAGGTGGTGGAATTAATTTACTTTTGAAGTTCTAATCTAATGAATTCTAAAGACCTCCGCCTACAAACAGGCTACAAACAAATACTTGGGTTGGCGATGCCCATCTCACTGGCATTGATTGTCCCTCAGATTAACTTCATTACCAATAATGTGTTTCTGGGTGGATTGGGCGAAAAGGCGTTGGCCAGTGCAGCCATCACCGGAGTGTATTACCTGATCTTTGCTGTAATCGGTAGTGGCTTAAACAATGGTCTACAATCGCTGATCGCGCGCAAAGCAGGAGAAAACCAACCGAAGGAAATTGGTAAGCTGTTTTATCATGGCGTGTGGGCTGCTCTGGGGGTTTCGTTCATTGGAATTTTGATCAGCTTCACCTTAGCGCCCATGATTTTGCGAGCCACGATTCACAATCAAGTGATTGCCGAAGAAGTGATTAGTTTCATCTTTATACGCATCTGGGGATTACCCTTCCTGTATCTGTACGTGATGCGCAATGCGCTCTTGGTAGGAACGAATCAAACAAAGTTTTTGGTATGGGGTACGCTGAGCGAAGCCATTGCCAATATCTTTTTCGACTATGCCTTTATTTACGGTCACTTTGGCTTTCCAAAAATGGGTTTCAATGGCGCGGCCTATGCATCCATCATTGCAGAAGCGACCGGTTTACTCGTAATCTTTGCCGTCATCCATGCAAAGGGAATCAACAAGGCCTTTGGGTTATTTGAAAGCTGGAAATTAGAACTCAGCTCCATCAAGTTGATCCTGTATAAATCAACACCTCTCATTTTACAATTCGCGCTGAGCATTGTAACGTGGGAATATTTTTACATTCTGATTGAACACCATGGCGCGCGCGACTTGGCCGTTTCCAATACCATGCGAAATGTATTTGGTCTTGCCGGGATTTTTTCGTGGGCCTTTGCGGCTACCACCAATACGATGGTGAGCAATGTGATTGGTCAAGGCAAGCATGAAGAAGTAATGCCCCTTGTGAAACGCATCGCCAAAGTGAGCGCCAGTTTTTCAATAACGTTAATTGTTATTCTCAATATTTTTCCGGGCGCGTTGCTCTCGATGTTTGGCCAAGGCGAAGATTTTATTGCCTATGCCACTCCTGTTTTACGAGTGGTGTCTTCGGCCTTGTTCCTTCAATCATTTTCTGTGGTGTGGCTAAATGCCGTCACTGGTTCTGGAAATACAGTGGTAAATCTGATCATTGAAATCGTAACTCTCTTTGCCTATGTAGTCTATGTTTACCTCGTGCTGGAAGTGTGGAACATGTCCATCACGTGGGGATGGGTGAGCGAATGGGTGTATTGGATTTGCATGTTCTCGATGGCCTTTTGGTATATGCGATCAGAAAGGTGGAAAGAAAAGTTAAAGCATGGAAACCTTAGCTAGGCGAATTATACATTTTCATGCCGATAGGCAAGAGCCAACCCTCAAACGCAAGTATGCGCTGATGGCAATTGACCCCTTCACGTTTTACCGGGCAACTTGTTTTTTGTTTTACGAGGATCTGGCTAAAAACCCAATCATCAACAGGGGCCCACTAGCGTGGATATGTGGCGACTTGCATTTGGAAAATTTTGGAAGCTACCGTGCCACAAATGGGTTGGTCTATTTTGACATCAACGATTTTGATGAAGCACAATTGGCGCCCGCGCTCTGGGAAGTACAGCGTTTTTTGTGTAGCATCGGATTGGCCACAGAGACATGGAACTATTCCCAACAAGAAGCAAGTAGTTTAATGGAAACCGCCTTGTCAACGTATGTCGATTTGCTCTGTGCCGGGAAGCCGTATTCAATTGAGCGCGAAGTAAGTCCACCGCTGATTCAAGATTTTTTTGACAAAGCAGAGCGCGAACGCGAAAAGGATTTGTTGAAAGAACGTGTCGATAAAAAGAAACAGAAATTGTTTCTTATCCAAGATAAGACGTTTGCGTTGGATCAAGGAAAAAAAGAATTTGTACAGAATACATTGAGCCAATTTTTCAACCAAAAAGGTGAATCGTTGAAAGTAGTGGATGTCGCTTTTCGCATTGCGGGCACGGGCAGCCTGAGTGTGGCACGGTATGTGGCGCTGGCGTGGGATGAAAGCAAGGAGAAATGGCGACTGCTGGACATTAAAAAATCGACCCCTTCTTCTCTTGCTCAGTATGTAACGGTACGTCAACCCAAATGGGAGTCGGAAGCACACCGAATTGTAGGCGCACAACGTTTTATGCAATATGCGTTACCGCGATTTATTGACACAATCAAAATAGGCGAAGAAGACTTTGTCATCAAGCAACTTCAGCCCAGTGCACAAAAAATCGATCATCAGCTTTGTAAAAGTAAATTGAAGAATTCTGAGACGATCATAATCACTATGGCGCAAGCATTAGCATCTGCGCAGCTGAGAAGTACTGCGCGATTAGGTTCGGCCAATACTGATGAATTGATAGCGTTTGCTTCAGTCGACAACTGGCAAAAAGAGTTGATTACCTTGGCGATTCAATATACTGAGACAATGAAAAACTACTTTAAAGATTACAAGAAACTCTATAAGGTTGGAAGTTTTTTTTCTCGTTGACACTATTCCAGAGCCCGTTTCAAATCTTCGATTAAACTAGCAACATCCTCCAGCCCGACACTCAATCGAATTAAATTATCGGGTGTAGGTGAATCCGGGCCTTCTACACTCTTACGATGTTCCAATAAACTTTCCGTGCCACCCAAACTGGTGGCGTTGGTAAATACTTTCACACCCTGGGCTACTTTGATAGCATCTTCTTTAGTACCTCTTACTAAAAACGACACCATCGCCCCGAAATCGCTCATTTGTTTTTTTGCTACTTCGTGGCCCGCGTGTGTGGGCAATCCAGGATACAATACTTTTTCTACTTTGGGATGTGTTGATAAAAATAGTGCCACTGCTTTTGCGTTGCTCAAGTGCTGCGTCATGCGTGGAACAAAACTCCGGATGCCCCGCATCAACAACAAACAATCAAATGGGCTCGGTATCGCTCCTTGTATGTGTTGAATG
>JABFSY010000061.1 GCA_013140395.1 Cyclobacteriaceae bacterium | reverse complement strand
GCATTACTCCTGAGGAAGATGCCTATTATCACTGGATGCTGAAAGAGTGGCAACGTGGTAACACTTCCGAACGGATTACCGGTGGAGAAAGTCCAAATGACGTGGTGCTACGGCAGCGGCCTGCCCTTGACTATATCATGTCAAAGGAGGATGAAAAAACGATATTGGTTTGCATGCATGGAAGAGCTATGCGAATACTACTTTGTGAGTTGTTGAACTATCCATTGAAAAGCATGGATATGTTTGAACATCATAACCTGTGCTTGTATCAATTAGACTTCACTGGCTCTATGTATGCCATCAAGAAGCACAACGACAAGACCCATCTAGATGTGCTGAGAGAAGTTGAGAAAACCCAGTTGGTTTGAGCTGCCTGAAGTTCTGACCAATAATTAAACTTTGCCCTTTATTGATTTGAGTTGATCCAAGGCAGCTTTTGCTTTGCTATCAATACCGTCTTTGTACTCATGCTTTTTGTAACTGAGGGCTTGCTCAAAGTACTTTTTTGCGCCTACATAATCTTTTTGCTCTTGGGCAATGTAACCCAACTGTAACGCTGAATTGGGCGCGAAATACCAAGGGTTGTCTTTGGTCATGCTAATGGCCTGGAGATAGAATGTTTTGGCTGAGGGGATGTCGTTCATTTTGTGAGCTAGCCGGGCTTTGCGATAATAGAATTCAGTTTGTTCTTTCGATGATTTCAATTCACCAGGAGCTATCGATTTCAATGCACTGGCAGCATGGTCATAGTAGCCGCCATCTGTAAAGAGCCGTGCTTTGAGAATTTTTGTATTAGGAAGTTTGCCTTCTTCTAATTGTTTGGCTGCGTATTTATCGGGCTCTGCATTTGCTTTTCCGGATACTTTGGCTTTTTCAAAAAATGATTTTGCCTGGGTCTCTTCGCCCATCAACCAATAGCACAACGATATTTTGTAATAAGAGTCTTTTAGATAGCTCGAACTCTTATACCCTTTCTGAAACTTCTGATAAGCTACAATAGCCTTTTGGTATTCACCTTTTTGCAGCAAAGCCTCCGCACGCAGGTATTCAACGTAATACATTTGCAGTCCTTGGGGGTGCTTATCCAGCACGTTAAAGAGTTCCAGGGTATTTTCGGCCTGTGAGTCTTTCATGAGCATGTTGATGGCGATGAACAAAACCAATCGGTTGTCGGGCTGCTCCTTCAAACATTCCTTCATCCCCTCAGCCGCTTCAGAGAAATGTTGATTGATAAAACCTTTGATGGTATAGAATAGTATAGTTGCTTCCAAATTCAACGAGGACTTCGAACTACGTAACTCAGAAAGATATTTTTGACCCGTAGTAACCTGTCCGCGCATTCCCAACAGACTCATAAACCAGGCAAATTTATCGGGGATCGATCCAACCATTACCTGAATGACACCACTCGTCTTCTTGATTGGGACGAAGTCAGGATATGTTTTTTGACATTCTTGAACCAGGTTGTAGGCTTTCCGAACGGCAAAGACAGCATTGAACTCCTGGCTCATGTTGATGAGATTGAAACCCCTTTGCAGATTTAACTCTGCTTGCAGAAATAGCTTCTCGGGGCCCATCGGCAAATCTTCGAGGTATTGCTGGCGTTGTTTAAAATGCGCCTCGAATTGATCCATTCTCTTCTGATCTTCCGTTACCAAAATGTCAATGGTCTCATTGAGGCTGAGAACGTACATCTTATGTAACTCCTCGCTCTTGGTGTTGATCCGGTTCAGTTGAGCGAGTGCCAACTCAGGCTGAAGATTAAGTACCAACAGATACGCCTTCTGCATTTCCGGACTAAACTGCCAGATCCTGTCAGTGGCCGATAGTGTAAGAGAAATTAAAAAAAAGCAGGCCAAAAGGCCTGCTTTTTTTTGACTTAATATCGAAAAAAATCTACGCAACTTTTTTTGCGGTTCTTTTTACGGGTGCTGCTTTTTTAGGCTTTGGTTCTTCTTCCATCGATCCCAAATCTACATCGGCCAAAATTCTACCAGAGTGCTCATCGATAACGATTTTCTTCTTCTCCCGAATCTCAGCGATTTTTTGAGGCGGGATGATAATGTTACACCCTTCAGCTGCACCGCGTACCACACGTACAACAGCCAACCCGTTGCTTAGGCTTTTGCGAAGACGATCATAATGCTTCAGCATTTTTTCATCGATCTTTTTTACAGCCTTTTCGCGATCTCCCAACAATCTCTTTTCTTCTTCTTCGCTTTCTTTCAAAATATCATCCAACTCGCCTTTCTTATTGTCGAGGTCTTGTGTTCTTTCCTTGATTAACGTTTCAATAGAAGTAATCTCTGCTTTCTTAGCATCAATTTTCTCCTTGGCCTCTTTAATCTTCTTTTCGCAAATCTGAACTTCGAGTTCTTGTAATTCTACTTCTTTTGTAATAGCCTCAAACTCGCGGTTGTTCTTTACGTTTTTTTGCTGTTCGTTGTATTTTTTGGTGAGTTTTTCGGCTTCTTTGATGCCTTCTTTATTCTTCTTGATGGCTTCATCCAGCTCTTTCATTTCAGCCTCAAAACGACCGAGACGGGTCTTGTAACCCTCCATTTCGTCTTCAAGATCCTGCACCTCGTTGGGTAGGTCTCCCCTTAATTTCTTTAGTTCGTCTAGTTTTGAATCAATCGATTGAAGTTTAACAAGAGCTTCAAGTTTCTGCGTAACTGTTTGGTCTTCCATTACTTATAGATAACTAATTGGATTTGTGATGGTCTTTGAAAAAGTGGTTGCAAACGTAGTAAATTTGTCCCTTAAAACCTCCGAAAGGAGGTCTTTTGTATATTGTTCGCTTTCGAAGTGCCCAATGTCAGCGATTACAATTTTGCCATCGGCATCAAAGAACTCGTGGTACTTAAAATCGGCAGAGATAAACATATCTGCCCCGGCTTGTATAGCCTGGTTCAATAAAAAGCTTCCGGATCCTCCACACACTGCCACTCGGCTTATTTTTTTTGAAGTTGAAGGGGTATGCCGGATGCTAGAAACGTTCATGGTTGATTTTAAACTCGAAAGGAAAGGTATTAGTTCCATAGGAGTCTCGAGATCACCAATCATGCCGGCACCCACCTCTGAGTTTTCATTCTCTAAGGCCTGCAGATAGAAGGCTACTTCTTCATAGGGATGCACTTTTTTTAGCGTGCTTACTATTTGGGTTTTTAAATATCCCGGGAAGATCATTTCAACCCGAACTTCGTTAACAC
>JABFSY010000001.1 GCA_013140395.1 Cyclobacteriaceae bacterium | reverse complement strand
TACCAACTCCGAAGTAACGAAAGTAGATACCAGTGGTAAGGGTTGTGTAGCGACTGTGAAAACTCCTACCGGAGAAATTAAGATAGAAGCGGATGTGGTGCTCTCTGCAGTAGGTGTTTCCACCAATTTAGAAAATCTTGGTTTGGAAGATGTTGGTGTAAAGAACGAAAAAGGAAAAGTAATAGTAGATGCCTTTTATAAAACAAATGTAGCGGGCGTTTATGCGATTGGTGATATTACCAGCGGCCCTGCATTGGCACACGTTGCTTCAGCGGAGGGAATTATTTGCGTGGAGAATATTGCAGGCAAAAAGCCGGAACCACTTAATTACAATAACATACCGGGCTGTACTTATTGTTCTCCCGAGATTGCATCCGTGGGTTATACTGAAGAGGCTGCGAAGAAAGCAGGCTACCAAATTAAAGTGGGCAAGTTTCCGTTTACAGCTTCCGGTAAAGCAAAAGCAGCTGGGGCCAGTGATGGTTTTGTAAAGGTGATCTTCGATGCCAAATATGGTGAGTGGTTAGGCGCGCACATGATTGGCGCGAATGTAACAGAGATGATTGCAGAAGTTGTTTCTGCTCGCAAACTGGAAACCACAGGTCACGATGTAATTAAAACGGTTCATCCACATCCTACCATGAGCGAGGCGATCATGGAGGCAGCAGCGGCTGCTTATGGCGAGGTGATTCACTTATGATTTTGATCCTTGTTAAAAAAAGCCTCGCAATTGCGGGGCTTTTTTTATTGTTTAACCCAGCACAGGGTATCTTGAAGTTTATAAATTTATCAAAACATTACCATTACTCTAACCTTAACAGCAAGCGGAGTTCCGGAAGTAAAGTGAATTTCTGAAACAGGTTGCGCTTCGTTGAACAGTCGCGATTCAGTATTAAACTGTGTTTCCTTCCATTGCTGATCAAAAATGTTTTCTACCGAAAGGCCAATCGAATAACCGGGTTTTGTGTAATTCAATACAGCATCCGCGATAAAATACCCTTTGGCTACAATACTGTTGTCTTCAATGGCGGGCCGATCTCCCATATAGCGATAGCGCAGACTTCCGTTGAATCCATCCTTTCGTTGAAAGCTGAGGCCACCTACCGAAGTAGCCAATGGCGCCAAGGGTATGTAATTCGCACCTGCGAGTGCTTCTTTTGATCGTGGCTTTGTGAAATTTAAATCCATATCCGCAAAGAGCCATGAATTAAATTGGTAGCGGACAGAAAGATCGACTCCCTGTCGCGTTGTTTTTCCACTTGGCTCAATCACGCCTTCATCACCTACGTAAACAAATTCCTGATCGAGATCAAGTTGCCATAACGCTAGGTGTACAAAAAGATTTGGAAACAACTTCATATCTGCTCCCAAATCAATTCCATATGCTTTGGGCAAAATTTCCTTCCCTGATTGGCCTACTACTACTCGTGCATCGTTCGAATGAAAGCCCGTGCCCGCACGGGCAAACAAATTGATTTTACGATTGAGCTGATAACTCAAATTCATTTTTGGATTGATAATGGATTTGCCAACTGCATGAGCTTGGGTGGTGTTCAGTTTATCGAAGTAAGAGAAATTCAAGTAGTCAAAACGCAAGGCTGCATTGACGGAAAGTTTATGAGAGATCGCGAGCGTTTCACTCCAGTACGCATTAAAGTTTGTCTGACGAATATCACCATGCTTCACATCATCCAGAAAAACTCTCTTCACCGTGTGCGAAAGCGCAATGTCGTTGATCACATCGTAGCGAAGCCCACCACCTATTTCTGTCTTCAAATCTTTGCCAAACAATTGACCTGATGTAATAAAACTATTTTTATATCCATAAATCCATCTTCCTTCCCGCTGATGAATTTGATCACCGTTCACAGAATCATTCAAGTAGAAAGTAAAATTAGAGAACAGGCTAAAATCATATTTATTCACGTACAATTGATTTTCTAATGTTGAGCCTCCCTTGAAGTTATGAATCGTTTTTGCAAATAAATTAATTCGGCCTGTATTTCCTCCCTCCGTATTGTCGATGGATCCGAATTGCGAGATCGAAGCATCTGCCACGGATCTATCCGGAATTTGACCGCTTGCATCCCACTTGCTATCAAAAGCAGAAAAGCCCAGCTGCAATTTTGCCGTAGCATTTAATTGTGTGTTAAACCTCGCTTGCAAATTGAAGCGATGGAATTTCTGTGAATTCTGAAAATAGCTGTCTGTCCGAAAATATTCTGAGGCAATGTAGGCGTTCGATTTTGAAGTTTGCAGCACATTCGCTCCAGCAGCCAATCGTCCAAAGCCGAAGTTTCCTCCTTCCACTTTTACAAAATTGTAATCGAGTTTTGCTTTCGTCTGAAAAGAAACATAACCGGCTGTATTCAAATCTCCTTTGTCAGCAAAGTAAGGCCCTTTGTCAAAATCGACTATACTGATTAATTCAGGCATAAGAAAATGTAAATCAGCATACCCTTGGCCATGTGCATGAGATACCATATTTACTGGCATGCCATCCACTTCAATGTTGATGTCCGTGCCATGATCAATGTCAAATCCGCGAAGAAATATTTGCTCTGCCTTGCCACCGCCTGCGTGTTGACCAATGAATAGCCCTGGAACGATGCGAAGAATATCCTGGGAGGTTGTAATGGTGCGTAATTTTATATCGGCCTGTGAAAGTGTGTTGACTGGTCGATCTTGCGAAGCCGAAATTGCCAGATCGGACAATTGAAAGGCTCCTTCTTTCAATTTAGCATTAAGCAAAACAGTCTGCCCTTCTTTTACCTCGACATTCAATCTTTGCGTTTCGAATCCAATAAAGGAAATCTCGACCGTATAGTTTCCTGATTGTATATTTTGAAATTGAAATTGGCCATAACTATCGGCTACCGCACCTTTGGCAATTTCCCGTATATAAAGGTGAGCTCCAATTAAAGCTTCATCACTTTCCGTAGAAATGGTTCCTTGCAAAACTCCACCTGAGAACGCGTACAAACTTTGCATGAGAAAATAAATATTTAGAACAATCGGCCTCATCTCTTATAATCGATTGGTTCACTCTAGATTCTTTTGGATAGTAGAAGTAATGGCAGGGCCCAATTCAAAAGAACTTTGCAAAGCTTCCTCCAAGTATTTTTGAGATTTCTCGTTATTAATATCTTTATAAATCATGCCCAAGTGATAAATCGCTTCAGGCTCGTAAGTCAAACATTCAATGTGCTGCTG
>JABFSY010000101.1 GCA_013140395.1 Cyclobacteriaceae bacterium | reverse complement strand
ATATAACAAAGCCTATTGGAACGTGGCAGGGATTGAAGCCGAAAATTCGAAGTGGGTACAGATTTACGGAAATGAGGCCAATCACAACACAGGCGGACTATTAATTTTTGATTTGCCTGGGTTGACGAAGTATGGACATTCCACGAAGGCCTTTAAGAATCATATTCATGATAATAACCACGAAAATTTTGCCCAAAAAGGAAATGTGGTGGCGAGCATTCCGCCAGGAACAGGAGTAATGATTTTAGCTACACACCAAGTTGAGCTTTTCGACAATGATATTTTAGACAATCGAACGGTCGGTGTCGGAATTGTAAGCTATGAAATGGTGGCAGCGCTTAACGAAGGCGAACAAGAACAAACGGGTGCCATTGGAGGTGTCCAGTCTGTTAACAATCGCTTTCGGGAAGACACACTTTACAATGCTTTCCCCTACGATATTTCTATTTTCGAAAATCGTTTTAAAAACAGTCATTGGTTCCCAACTCTACAAAGTGATATTGGAAAACTATTGCTCACCAAATCGTTTCTAAGCCCACCTGACATCGTCTTCGATGGCATTGAAAATCCAAAACAAAAAGAAAGAGCAATTTGTATTGACGAAAAAGGGCCGATCACTTTCATTAATCTGGATGCTGCGAACGACTTTAAATCGCTATCAAAGGATATTCAGTCTTTCGTTTGTAAAAAGAAATCAGCTTCTATTCAATGAAGTCGTTATTCGGACTAGCTGGATTATTGGTAGTGTTGGTTGGTTGCCAACAAAAAAAGCCGGACGTGGTGTTGGCAGAGGAAACAGTAGTATCGCCCAAAACCTCGCTAGATAAGCAAAAACTTTCAGCTTATTCTTTTTTTTATGGTCCACAAAAAAATCTTCAGCCTGCAGATGGCGTTGTCGAGTATGCGCTAAATTCTCCACTATTCAGTGACTATGCGTTCAAGAAACGGTTTGTAAAAATCCCACCGGGTCAGAAAGCAGGCCACCACCCGACAGAAGTTTTAGATTTTCCAGAAGGCACCATACTTATCAAGAATTTCTATTACCCGGCTGATTTCAACCAACCCCAAAAAAATATTCGGCTACTTGAAACCAGACTTCTCATTTTAGAAAAAAGTGAATGGCGCCCGCTCTCGTACATTTGGAATGACGAACAAACAGATGCTTTTTTAGAAGTGGCAGGCAAAAGCATTGATGTCTCGTGGACGCACTACGATGGGTCGATAAAAAAAATAAGTTATTCAGTCCCCAATTTAAATCAATGCAAGGGTTGCCATCTCAAAGGCGACAAAGTCATGCCCATTGGCCCATCAGCACGGCAGCTAAACGGAGTATTGCCAGGAGAACATAAAATTCAATTAGTAAAATGGCAAGAGGCATCTCTAATTGAAAATCTTCCCCCGATTGAGGCAATTCCGCGCCTTGCTAATTATGAGAATGAAAAGGGAAGCATCAACTTGCGGGCACGTGCCTGGTTGGAAATAAACTGTGCACATTGTCATCGAAGTGATGGTTCCGCTAAAACAAGTGGCCTTCATCTGTTGGCGAGCATCAAACAATCATCTGTACTAGGAGTTGGCAAGGCACCGGTGGCCGCGGGAAAAGGTTCAGGAGGACGACTGTATAGTATCGTACCAGGAAAACCGGATGAGTCCATTCTTCAATATCGAATTGAGTCAACTCACCCAGGCATCATGATGCCGGAGGTGGGAAGGAAATTGGTCCACACCGAAGGCGTAGAATTAGTGCGCAGGTGGATTGCTGAGATGAAATAACAATCTATTTCGAGAAATCCACCACAAACGAATCTGGAAATTTTTTCTTCAAATCAACCATCAGTATTTCTACCTTGTCGCGTTTGGTAAAACCTACCAGCATGATGCTATAGTATTTCACACCGTTTACGATTTTCACTTGCACGGCTACTTTCTTTTTGTAAGCAGTCCTTAGGTTATCCACGATCTTCATTATGTTAACCAGCTCTTGATAGGTACCCAACTGTAGTCCATAACCGGTTGGATTAACCCGTTTGATATCAAATTGGTAGGTTTCTTTATCTTCAACCACCACATGATCTACCGCGACTGGTTGTGTGTCCTGTTTTCCGTCTGTCGCATCAACAATTTCCAGCTTTACCTCTGCTGTACCCTGATTGAAAAAACTCAATTTTTCAGCGGCTGATTTTGACACGTCAATGATTCTGCCCTCCACAAATGGACCCCGATCATTAATAGTTACAACAACAGATTCATTATTCGCCAAGTTGGTTACACGCACTTTAGTTCCAAAAGGCAGTGTTTTATGGGCCGCAGTAAGTTTTGACGCTTTGTATTTTTCGCCACTGGCAGTGGGGCTGCCCTCAAATTTATCTGCATAAAATGAAGCTTTTCCAACTTGCACCTGTGCCGTGGCCGATGCTAGACTGAAACACAAAAGGATCGAAAGGAGTTTTTTCATGAGTTCGGAATATGTCTTGGTTAAAATCTAAGTCAATTTATCTTGCCACGAAATTACACGAATTTTATCTTGAATTTTTCGGTGTTTATTTGTGCCTTCGTTGGTTGTTTCGATCAAACATTTAATGAGGTAACCTGACCTGTTTGTTCGTGTTTATTTGGGCATTCTTGGCTAAATTCTATGCCATGCCAAAGATTAACAAAATGTTCTAGCTATTTTTCGCCTGGATTTTTTTTTCCGGACAATAATTTTTCAATCGCGTCCGTAAGTCTTTTTTGCTTTGTTTCAGGTTTTTTTGCCGACTCTAGCCAAACAACATACTCTTTTCGATTGGTAAATGACAGGCTCTGAAAGAAAACGCCCGCCTTTTTACTTTTACTTAGAAGCTGTTGAAACGCCTTCGGTAGCTCAAGCGTCCTTTCTTTGTTATGCTTTGAAAGCGGCTTTCCACTTGGGGTTTTGCGAGTCAACTTTGGTATCTGATCTATCGGCTTAAAGCGCAATGCCGACCAAGTATCATCAATCGCAACCTGTGTAACGGCAACAAATTTATTTTTGGCCAGTGGCACCCAACCTGAATCTCTACTAATATCTGTTTTAATCCCTGATGATTTTTTTGGATAAGCAAACCAAAGAACTCCTTCTGAACCTAACGATGAAATCGCCTGATTAACCAACATTGATACATCCTCTTTGTTTTTTACAAAGACTAAAAGTACATCTACCGGCCCATCTTTTCTTCCCTCAAAACGGACAAG
>JABFSY010000032.1 GCA_013140395.1 Cyclobacteriaceae bacterium | reverse complement strand
GTATTAAGAAATACATCGGCATAAGAACCGATGTATTTCTTAATACCGTACGCATACATTTGATAGGCCAGGATAGCTTCGTTATTTCCTTTTTCGTACTCCGCCTTAATATCTCGCATGTCACTATGTCCGGTAAGACCCAGCATTCCGCTTTTTTTATTGAGAATCAAATGCACTTCATCTAGTGAATATCCAAGCTGATTTACTAAATGAAAAATAATGGATGGATCGATGTCTCCTGTTCTGGTTCCCATTATCAATCCATTCATCGGTCCAAGTCCCATACTTGTATCGATACACTTGCCGTTTTCAACAGCGCAAATGCTACAGCCATTGCCAAGGTGTATCGTGATAATTTTAGAATCTTCCTTTTGAAGATGATTAATAGCGATTCGCGAAACGTATTTGTGACTGGTGCCATGAAAGCCATAGGCGCGAATGCTGTGCTTGGTATAAAGTTCACCGGGGATGGCCATCCGGTACGCAACCGGTGGCATGGTTTGATGGAAAGCCGTATCAAACACGGCTACTTGCCTGGCGGAAGCAAAGATTTTCTCACCCACTTCGATCCCCAGAAAATTGGCTGGGTTGTGGAGCGGTGCCAGTGAAAAAAGTTTCTTTACTTTTTCCTTTACTTCCGGGGTGATCAGCTGGGTATCAGAAAAACTCTCCCCCCCATGAACCACCCGATGACCGACCACTTCAATTTCTTTTGGATCTTTAATTACTCCGATGGCAGGATCTGTTAGTAGACGCGATACTTCTGTGAGACCGGCTGCGTGATCAACAATTGGTAAGCTTAGCTTTGTGGAGTTGACACCGCCATTCGTATTGACCTTGTGAAGTATGGAAGCACCTTCTTGCCCAATTCGATCGACAAGCCCGGAGCAGACAACCGTTGCCTCTGGTAGACGAATGAGTTGGTATTTGATGGAACTGCTCCCCGAGTTAATGACAAAGACATTCATAATGTGATCGGCAGGTTAGGATTGTGCTTGAATAGCTGTGATTACTACCGTGTTAAAAATATCTTCCACCGTGCAACCTCGACTTAAATCATTCACCGGCTTGTTAAGTCCTTGTAGCATCGGACCAATCGCGAGCGCACCGGTTTCTCGTTGCACGGCTTTGTAGGTGTTATTGCCCGTATTCAAATCAGGAAAAATCAACACGCTTGCTTGACCTGCAACAGCTGAATTTGGTAACTTCTTTTTCCCCACAGAGGGATCGACCGCTGCATCGTATTGAATGGGACCTTCCACTTTCAAGTCAGGACGTTTTTGTCTTATAATCTCCGTGGCCTTTCTTACCCGATCTACATCTTCCCCTTCTCCAGACGAACCGGACGAGTAGGAGAGCATGGCAATTTTTGGTTCGATGCCAAACATTTTGCTTGTCTCAGCCGAAGAAATGGCAATATCCGCCAGTTGTTCAGACGTTGGATTGGGGTTGACGGCACAATCACCAAAAATGGAAACCCGATTCGGCAAGCACATGAAGAAAACAGAAGAGACAGTAGCAATGCCGGGTTTTGTTTTCACAAACTGAAGTGCCGGCCGGATCGTATGTTGCGTGGTATGGGCTGCGCCTGATACCATTCCATCTGCGTCTCCCAGATAAACCATCATGGTGCCGAAATAGGAAACATCCTGCATCAGATCGCGCGCCATTGTTAACGAGAGATTTTTGTTCTTTCTCAAATTATACAGTGTTTGTACATACTCCTCATAACGCTCCGAAGTGCGAGGATCTACAATTTTGACTTTTTCTATGTCCAACGAGAGATTCAATCTTTTCAATGCTGCCAGTATGCTCTCTTTGTTTCCAAGGATTGTAAGATCAACTACATTTTGCTTCATCAACCCATCAGCCGCCACGAGTACACGATCGTCATCACCTTCGCAGAGAACAATGTGTTTCTTATGCTCTTTCGCACGTTTCACGATCTGGTATTGAAACATGCGTGGGGTCAGGTTAGTGGTACGAAAAGAAACAATTTTCTTCTCCAGCGCTTTTACATTTACATGCGTATCAAACAAACTGATAGCCAACGCAATTTTTTCCTTACTGTCGGGTAATATCCTTGCCCGTGTTCCTGCCACGCGATTGACCGTTTTGAATGTCCCGCTTTCAACTGAAATAATTGGCACTAGTGTATCCAACCCTTCCAGTAACTTCATGATCGTAGGCTCTGGGACAAGGCCGCCCGTCAGAATAATACCTGCTACTTTAGGATAGTTCTTTGAATTGTTTGCCTGAACGGCACCAATGATGATATCTCCCCTGTCTCCGGGCGTTACAATCAAGGTGTTCTTACTAAGACGAGTTAAACAATTATGCAATTGCATGGCCCCCACAATGGAGGTATCTACCTGATTGGAAAGTAGGTTCTCACCAAACAAAAGTTTGCCGCCCACCGATTCAAAAATTTCCTTCATGGTGGGGTTCGATAGATCTTTATGACTCGGTATTGATGTGACAATAATTCCGGGAGGAAGTGATTTGGTTAACTGTGCCCGGATCTTTTCGTCATCGTCACTACTGATTTTGTTGGCAACTACGGTAAGTACTTGCACACCTTCATCTGTAAATCCTTTGGCCGTTGAAACCGCAGTGTCAACAATTTCCTGTACCGATTTACCTTCCCCCTTTACAATGACCGCAGCCGGTATACCCAGATTTTTAGCAATGGAAATATTGCCATCAAATTCGATGTTCGTGCTGCCGCCCATAAAATCACTGCCTTCTACAACCACAAAATCAAAGCGCTCCTGAAGCTTCTTGAATCGATCGATGATCGTATCGATGATAAACGCTTCATTACCGGCATTAATTTGTCTAATGACTTCATTACTGGTAAAAACGAACATGTCTTCGTAGGGCGCACTTAAATTGAAGTGCGTAGCGATCATATTCAAGTGATTGTCTTTTTCCTTACCCCCGGGGCTGATCACGGGTTTGAAGTAGGCTATCTTTTCGGTTTTACCAGCCAATAAATTGACGAGCCCGAGTGCGATGATGGATTTGCCGGAGTAAGGTTCTGTTGTGGTAAGGTAGATTGCGTTGGTCATAAAATACGTAAACTCTTCAGATGCAATTATTGCTCGAATATAATTATTGCCACGCTCTTCACTTACTTGTTGATGAATCATCTGACTCTTTTCTAACAGTGGCTTTCATCGTTCCAAGATTCACGAGTAATTCATTAATAACTTATCTCAACTATCTTCTTC
>JABFSY010000297.1 GCA_013140395.1 Cyclobacteriaceae bacterium | reverse complement strand
TTTCACTTCTAGACGCGGAAACAGTTTGACCTCGCCATTTATCATGAAGGCAACTTGAGAAGGATCCAAAAAACTAATGCCCAGTTCAGCCTGATAACTCTTCAAAATTCGCACGGATCCATCGATAGAGCAGCCGCTGGCGCTATGCACACCCTCATCTACACTTAGAATCAAAAATTGATTGTGCTCAATTTTAAAAGATGAGTGCAAGGCCTGACCGTGTGCTTCCCATTTTTGGCAAAAAGCTTGTTGTGTGTTGCGTACTTTTTCCACTTCAGCCTCAGACAATTTGCGACTGGCTTGATAGACCCAAATCCGGGCATGATCTGGAAGCGTTTCGAATGGAACGTACATTTTTCAGTTGTATAATTTATAAACCCTGTGCCTCTGCAATAAGTTCGGCTAGATCCTTCACGGTTATGCTACTCTCTTTTTCTTTGTTCTTTACCCCATCGGTCATCATTGTCATACAGAAGGGACAAGCAACAGCAATCGTTGTTGCCCCGGTAGACAATGCATCTTCCGTGCGAGCAATATTTATATCCTTTTTGCCTTTCTCAGGCTCTTTGAACATCTGAGCTCCACCTGCACCACAACACAACCCCGTGGTACGACATTTCTTCATTTCTACCAAGTCGGCATCGAGGGCTTCAAGCACGCTCCGGGGTGCTTCATAGATGTTGTTGGCCCTGCCCAAGTAACAAGAATCGTGGTAAGTGATTTTTCTTCCCTTAAACGAACCTCCCTCCGACAACTTAATTTTTCCCTCGTTAATTAGTTGTTGTAAGAAAGTAGAGTGATGGATTACTTCATAGTTACCACCTAATTCCGGGTATTCATTCTTAATGGTATTAAAACAGTGAGGACACGCTGTCACAATTTTCTTTACCTGGTAGCCATTCAAAACTTGAATGTTGCTCATGGCCTGCATTTGAAAAAGGAATTCATTCCCAGCTCTACGAGCCGGGTCACCCGTGCAGGTTTCTTCGGTTCCTAACACTGCGAACTTTACTCCTACCGCATTCAAAATCTTGACAAATGCTTTTGTCACTCGCTTGGCACGATCGTCAAACGAGCCGGCACAGCCCACCCAAAATAATACTTCGGGGCTTTCGCCTTTTGCGGTGAGTTCGGCCATTGTAGGGACATTCATTCTGCGGTTGAATTAGATGATGAATACTTATTTCTCAATTGTCAAATTACTTTTCGTCTTTCGCCCAGTTGAATCGGTCGCTTGGAGAAAATTTCCATGGCGCAAAACTGGTTTCAATATTTTGAAACATACTGTTCCACTGTGCGGGTGCTCCCGATTCCTCCATTGAAACATACCTTCTCAACTCCAAGATAATCTCCAATGGATTGATCAAAACGGGGCAAGCTTCAACACAAGCATTGCAACTCGTGCACGCATTGATTTCTTCTTTGGTAATATAGTCTCCCAAAAGAGCTTTACCATCTTGCAAACCGGGGCCACCGATTGCTATGCTCTTTCCAACTTCTTCCATCCGATCACGAGTATCCATCATTATTTTGCGCGGTGATAGCTTCTTACCCGTCAAATTTGCAGGACACTCAGAAGTACATCGACCACATTCAGTACAAGCGTAGGCTGCTATCAAGTTGTGTTGCGTTAAATCATTCACATCTTTTGCTCCAAATCGTCCTGGGGTAGCTTGTACTGTTGGGGCTTCCGTTGTAAGACCAAGCATTGACTTCACTTCGTTGGAAACAACTGGCATATTATTGATATGACCTTTTGGCTCCAACTTAGCAACGAAGGTATTGACAAATGCTAAGAAAATATGAAGGTGCTTGGAATAGGTAACATATAGCGTAAAGCCTAAAATACCCACAATGTGAAACCACCAGGCAAAGCGCTCAATAAAGACAAGTGTTTCGGTATTCAAACCTTGGAATGCAGGCATTAGATACGAGCTAAAAAAGAGCGAGCCGGTCGAAACATAGTGGTCGTTACGGGTTTGTAGTAATTGATCCGTTGCATTCATCGTCAGTATGGCCATCATCAAAACGATTTCAATGGTCAAAATCAAATTGGCGTCTAGCCGAGGCCATTGAGTCATCTCCGCTGACTGAAAGCGTTCTATTTTTAGGACATTTCTTCGAACTAGAAATACCACGCAGGCGAGCAAAACAGCAACGGCTAGAAACTCGAAAACATTCATCAATACATTGTAAAACCCACCTAAATAAGGAGCGAAAACGCGGTGTGTACCAAAAATACCATCAATAACAAATTCAAGTACCTCCAGATTAATGATCAAAAAGCCGGCATAAATGAGAAAATGAAAAAAAGCGGGAATCAATCGTTTGAACATCTTCCGCTGGCCAAAAGCAACCAAAAGAACATTTTTTATCCTTTCTAAGGTGGGGCCACTCACTTTTTGCTCTTTGCCCAACTTGATGTTCGAACTAATCCGAAGCACTCGCTTTCGGATGAAAAACCCAGCTATACCTAATACAACCAAAAAAAGAATTTGTTGCGCTATCACCATGAGCAAAACTTAGGAATTCAATCTCATTAGGGCAATTTAGACCACACCGAGAATGATAAATAATTTGCGTTGTTTAACCTTTTAAGCAAACGACAGGTTTTCAAATTGACATAATTCTATTACTTTTGTCGCCCCAGACAGAAAGACTGGGTTTATTATCAAGGTGACGTAGCTCAGTTGGTAGAGCAAAGGACTGAAAATCCTTGTGTCGGGGGTTCAATTCCCTCCGTCACCACATAAATGCTGGCTTTTGCTGGCATTTTTTGTTTGGTGTCATTTGGGCTTTCTGGATATACGGACGTTTTTATTCAAGGCAAGTAAATTAATCCAATTCGCTAGCTTTATTATACGACCATTAGCCATTGGCTATTGATAAGGCAGCAATGTAACTGGTTGTCCACGCGGCCTGAAAATTAAATCCCCCGGTTTCTCCATCAAGGTTCAAAACTTCGCCTGCAAAGTAGAGTCCGGGCATCTTTTTGCTCTGCATCGATTCCAACTCAATTTCGTCCAGATTGACACCTCCGCACGTTACAAATTCTTCCTTAAAAGTAGTTTTCCCTTTGATGTGAAAGGGACAGCGGACCAAAAACTCAATTAATTTATTGACGTCCTTGTTCGAGGCATCGCCCCATAACTTCATTTTATCAATCTCCGATAGCTCAGCGATACGTTCCCATAGTCGTTGGGGGATTGCAAAAAAAGGGTTGGTATGGATTTTTTG
>JABFSY010000403.1 GCA_013140395.1 Cyclobacteriaceae bacterium | reverse complement strand
ATCCACAACATATATTGAAACATGGCTCAAGTGGTAAGATTAGATTATCCAATGCCATCGAAGACGCATTGATGGCGCCGCAAAAAGCAACATTCGAAATACAAGATAAGACATTTGTTTTTCTGGTGGGAGCCGACAATAAACTGAAAGTAAAAGGTTTTGTTCCAAAATCTAGACTTTCTCATTTCTATATAATCGAATCGGGCTTACAAGAGGGAGATCGAATTGTCTATGAAGGTATAAAATACGCGCGCGATGGTATGCTAATAACACCCTCTAATTTACCTACTGATAGTGTCTTGGTTAAATCATCTACTAAAAAACCAAAAGCCACTTCCTAAACTTATCAAATCGACAAACCAAGTCTATGTTCAATAATTTTATAGAACGTCCAGTTCTTTCAATTGTCATTTCTCTCCTTATCACTTTACTGGGACTGCTCGCGTTGATCGGACTTCCGATCACTCAGTTTCCAGATATTGTACCCCCTACGGTTGTTGTTACGACAAACTATACAGGTGCCAATGCAGAAGTTGCTGCAAAGGCAGTAGTCACTACATTAGAACGAGCTATCAATGGCGTGCCCGGAATGACCTATATGACCTCTGTTTCGGGAAACGATGGCATGAGCATTATACAGGTTTATTTTAAAGTTGGTACTGATCCGGATTTGGCTAATGTAAACGTTCAAAACAGAGTTTCAACTGTTTTGGACGAACTACCAGAAGAAGTTATAAAAGCAGGAGTGAGTGTGGAAAAAGAGGTAACGAGTATGCTCATGTACTTGAACCTATTGAGCGATGATCCATCGGCAGACGAAAAGTTCATTTACAACTTTGCTGACATCAATATACTTGCCGAACTGAAACGCATTGAAGGTGTTGGTTATGCTACAATTGTAGGCGCTCGAGAGTACTCGATGAGGGTATGGCTAAAGCCTGATCGGATGGCGGGGTATGGAATATCTTCCGAAGAAATCATTCAAGCCATTCGGAATCAAAATATTGAAGCGGCTCCTGGCAAGGCAGGTGAAAGTTCTGACAAAGCCCCTCAAATGCTTCAATACGTTCTTCGCTACACCGGAAAATTTATCGAACCCAAACAATATGAAAACATTGTATTACGTGCTGACAAAGAAGGATCCATTCTAAAACTAAAAGATGTTGCCGAAGTGGAGTTTGGCGTTAGAAACTACAATATACTATCAAAAGAAGACGGTCGGCCTTCGGCTGCCATTATGCTAAAGCAGCGCCCTGGTTCCAATGCAAAGGAAGTGATAGAGAATGTAAAGGCAAAAATGGAAGAGCTAAAAAAGACTTCCTTCCCTCCGGGAATGAGTTATAACATTGGCTATGATGTTTCTCGATTCTTGGATGCGTCTATTGACGAGGTATTGCACACCTTGATTGAGGCATTTTTTCTGGTATCGCTTGTCGTATTTATTTTCCTGCAAGATTGGCGCTCAACGCTTATACCTGCATTGGCGGTTCCCGTTTCGCTGATAGGTGCTTTCTTCTTCATGCAACTAGTTGGATTTTCTATCAACCTGCTTACTCTATTCGCACTCGTACTAGCCATTGGTATAGTGGTAGACGATGCCATTGTGGTGGTTGAGGCGGTACACGTAAAAATGGAGTCAAAGAATCTTTCCGCCAAGGAAGCTACACTTGAAGCAATGGGTGAGATTAGTGGTGCAATCATTGCGATTACTCTGGTTATGTCTGCCGTTTTTATTCCTGTAGCTTTTCTATCTGGCCCGGTCGGTGTTTTCTATCGGCAGTTTTCACTTACGCTGGCCATCGCTATTATCATTTCCGGCATCAACGCACTTACGCTTACACCGGCTTTATGCGCCATCATTTTAAAGAACAATCACGGCAAAAAGAAAACCAGTTTTCTACAGATTTTTTTCGACAGGTTCAATAATGGCTTTGACGCATTGTCAGACCGATATAAGTACCTGGTTCGCTTGATTGTTGGAAGAAAGACTATTACCTGGGCACTATTATTAATTTTCTTGGCCGCTACCTGGGGCATAAATTCCATTTTGCCCACTGGCTTTATTCCATCGGAAGACCAAGGTATGATATACGCTAACGTGACAGCACCTTCAGGTGCAACCGTTGAGCGAACAGAGGACGTGATGGACCAAATTCAGCAAGTGGCGAAGGACATGCCAGCCGTAGAATCGGTTTCAACCTTATCCGGATTTAGCTTAATGACAGATGGCGCGGGTGCTGCATTTGGCATGGGCATGGTTAATTTAAAACCATGGGATAAGAGAGACAAAGACATGAATGAATTGATTGCTGAATTGCAAGAAAAAACCAAGCATATCAAAGATGCAAGCATCCAGTTCTTCTCACCGCCCACTGTACCTGGTTTTGGAAATGCCAGTGGTTTTGAAGTTCGGGTCTTGGATAAAACCGGCTCTGGAAATTTGCAGCAAACCTCCTCAGTTACCAATGAATTTATTGAAGCGCTGAAAAAGCGCCCCGAAATAGCAGATGCTTTTACCGCCTTTGACGCCAGCTATCCTCAGTACATGATCCACGTTGATCAGGATATCGCAGGGCAGAAAGGTGTAACGGTTGACAATGCTATGAGCAATTTACAAACACTTATTGGCAGCTACTATACCTCTAACTTCATTCGCTTTGGCCAGATGTATAAAGTGATGGTGCAAGCAGCCCCACATTATCGGGCTGCGCCAGAGGATTTACTAAAGCTCCATGTGAAAAATAACTTTGGCGAAATGGTTCCTTACTCATCATTTGTGCGATTAGAGCGGGTGTATGGCCCCGAGCAGTTAACCAGATACAACATGTTTACTTCCGCCATGGTCAATGGCGATGCCGCCAAAGGCTACAGTAGTGGAGATGCCATCAACGCTATTAAAGCCGTTGCAGAAGAGAAACTACCGAGAGGATTTTCTATTGAATGGTCGGGGATGACGCGGGAAGAAGTACTAGCTGGCAACCAAGCTATCTATATCTTTATCATCAGTCTTATCTTTGTATACCTGGTACTCTCTGCACAATACGAAAGTTTCATACTTCCTTTGTCCGTAATTTTCTCGCTGCCCGCTGGTATTTTCGGTTCGCTCCTACTTTTTCACCTGGCAGGTTTACAAAACAACATTTATGCGCAAGTAGCTCTCATTATGTTTATTTGGCTATTTTTCAAGAATGCAATTCTCATTGTAGAGTTTGCTGTTTTAAGACAAAAAGAGGGACTCTGTATTTTAGAG
>JABFSY010000216.1 GCA_013140395.1 Cyclobacteriaceae bacterium | reverse complement strand
CGTCAGAGCAAGCACCCGCATGGCTTCTTCATCACAACCGGCACCAATACCACGGATTACTTTTATGTCGGAGGGTTCACCATTTCGGTTTACGATGAACTCTACAAACACCTTGCCTTCCGTGCCAATCTGTCTTGCTTGACGTGGATACTTTAGATTTTTTGATAGCTGCTCGTAGAATGATTTGAATCCATTCGAGGGTTCCGGATTTTTTTCGGCAATGATAAACACCGTATCGACTTCGGCATCCAAAGGAATGAATACAGGCGAAAGTGGAATCTCACTGCCCGTTTCTATTATTGGAATCTGATCATCAACAGGTTCATCATTTCCAACTTCTTCAAAATCAGTAGGTGTTGGTGATTGTATTTTAGGTTCCAATTTCTTGATTGGCTGCGGAACTTCCGGAGGGTAGATGGTTGTAATAGGAGGAAACAGCAAATTACCCGTTTCAATCAGGTTCGGCTCAAGGAGGATTGGCTTCATTTTTACTGAGCGCCACTCAAACGCAGTGATTGCAAGGCTGATACTCAGCGTTAAGCCAATCAAGAAAAATTTGTTTCGTTGAAGGCTTAAATCTTTGTTGGGATTTTTCTTTGCTTCCATGGCTTTTCTTGTTTTAAGTTTCTCTCTTAATGCAAGATCGAAGATGGAGTCACGAGTTATTTAGGATTTATGATTTGTAATTTATGATTTAAGTTTCCGGTTTCCAGTTACCCGTTACGAGTTTACCTCACCACTAGCACTAACCTTTAACTGGTAACTAGTAACCGGCAACTTTTTCCCCTTTGCTTTCTTCTCCCACTTATTCACCATCATAATTAACACGATCACCAATGCAATTAGCAAAAAGAAAACAAAGACCCGCACGATTTTTTTCATGCGTTTTTCCTCTTCATGTTGCTTCAATACGGCACCATAGTTCTTGAACCGATCCGTGCCCCGGGCTATCAATCGCTGCCTGCGCATACGTATTTCGTGCTTACCCATTGTACTTCACTTTGATGTTAAATTGAGTGCGCAATTTATCCAATGCTCGGTACGTCCGCATTTTTGCACCGCTCTCAGTCATATCCAATATAAATGCAATTTCTTTAAAGTCTTTGTCCTCAAAAAATCGAAGCTCCAAAACCTGCACCATGTCTGTGGGTAGTTCGTTCATATAGCTGATTACTTGAGTAATCAATTCTTCGTCCCAGCCACCATCACTTTGCTGGACCAGCTCTTTTACTTTTAACTCTTCAATGCTAAACACTTTTTTCCCTTTGTTCTTGCGATAGTGTTTATTCACTTCGTTGCCGGCTATTTTATAGAGCCAAGCCGAGAACGGAAACCCTCGAAACTCATACTTGCCCAAGTGGTTGAGCGCGTTCACAAAAGTTTGCGAGCAGAGGTCGCCCGCCAATTCTTCATCATCCGTTTGTCGATAGAGGTAGTTGTAAATTCGGTCAAAGTAAGTTTCATAGATTTCGCCAAACGCCTTTGGGTCTTTCTTCGATCGCTCGATCACTTCCTGCTCTTTCCGGATTTCAGCTTCCGACATGCGTAGGCGGTTTACAGTCTACTATTTTACATCGCAGACAAAGTAATAATGCGAAGGAATCGGATAAGTCACAAACAACTCACTATCCAGAGTCAGCTTTGGTCAACCGGCTATTAACAAAAAAAGCCTCAAATTGAGGCTTTTTAAGCTATTATTGTAGTCCGTACGGGAATCGAACCCGTGTTACCAGAATGAAAATCTGGTGTCCTAACCCCTAGACGAACGGACCGTCTTTCTGTAAAGAGGCGCAAAGATAGATTCCTGCGGTAGATTTACAAACCCCCGCATTAAAAAAGTTACTCATCTGAACTCTTTACATTGGTTTTCGCTTCAGAGTAGTATAATTTTACCTCATAAATTTTAAAAAAATCTCATCATGACAAAAATTGGAATCAACGGGTTTGGGCGCATCGGTCGCCTGGCGTTCCGCACTGCGATGGAGCGCAAAGACATTGAAGTTGTCGGCATCAATGATTTAGTAGAGCCTGATTACATGGCCTACATGCTTAAGTATGATTCCACACATGGTCGATTTGATGGCACCGTAGAAGTGAAGGATAAACACCTGGTGGTAAATGGAAAAACCATTCGCGTAACAGCCGAGAAAGACCCATCTAATTTGAAATGGGGAGAAGTAGGAGCGGAGATCATCATTGAATCAACAGGCTTATTTTTGACATTGGCCGATGCGCAAAAGCATATCAATGCAGGTGCTAAGAAAGTGGTCATGTCGGCTCCTGCCAAAGACGATACGCCAACGTTTGTAATGGGGGTAAATCATAAAAAACTAACTGCAGCACACACTATTGTATCTAACGCATCTTGCACCACCAATTGCCTGGCGCCCATCGCCAAAGTATTGAATGATAAATTTGGCATCTTAGAAGGATTGATGAGTACTGTTCATGCCGTTACGGCAACTCAAAAAACCGTTGATAGTCCTTCCAACAAAGATTGGAGAGGTGGTCGCGGTGGCTTTTCAAACATTATTCCTTCTTCTACCGGAGCTGCCAAAGCCGTAGGCTTGGTACTTCCTGAGTTGAAAGGAAAATTGACGGGCATGTCCTTCCGTGTCCCGGTTGCTGATGTATCGGTGGTTGATTTGACCGTGCGTTTAGAAAAACCTGCCACCTACGAGCAAGTGAAGGCAGCAATGAAGGAAGCTTCTGAAGGTGAATTGAAAGGAATCCTGGGCTATACCGAAGACGATGTAGTATCACAAGATTTTCTGGGTGATGCACGCACTTCTATCTTCGATGCTAAAGCAGGTATTGCCCTCAACGATAAGTTTGTGAAAGTAGTGGCCTGGTATGACAATGAGTGGGGTTATTCCAATAAGCTAATCGACTTGGTTCAAGAATTGGCCAAGCTGTAAAAAAATTTAACATTAATGTGAAGCCGCCTGATTCTTAAACGAGTCGGGCGGTTTTTTTTGGCGTGCCCCTTTACCCTCCGTAGTGCTAACGTAGGAGGGCGATTTGAACCAACGCTCTCACTGCAACCAAATCATCTATTCTAAAGTCGGGTAAGCGGGTCGGGCTGCCGGCACTCGCCAATCAACCGCGCGTTCCATTTCGGGCTCAAACAATGCCTTCATCCCTCACGCTGGTTGTTGTCGGCCTGAGCCTGCCGAAGGCTACGTGTTTTATTAAATAACTTTTTTGTGTTACATCTTCAAATACACACCAATTCCAAAATTAGGTGAGGCC
>JABFSY010000228.1 GCA_013140395.1 Cyclobacteriaceae bacterium | reverse complement strand
GGACGAAGGTACCATCTGAAAATTTTCCACGCACAAATGGCCAACCTACATGGAGTTCTCGCGAGCCCGACTCTTCGAAAATAAAATGGTCAGCTCTTTGAATTTTTTTTAGCCTGGCACTTTCCAGGTTGGCGTCCTCCATGCGCGGGTCCAACACCGGACAAATAACTTTTGATTTACCGCTAATCAAAGACTCAATGATCGAAAATGCTTTTTCACCATTCAGCTGACTCAGCGTTTGGATATCCAGAAAACGATCTGCATTCAGACGCGGTAAAAAAATTGACTTATTACGCCCGGAAAGATTCGTAAGCTTCCGCAGGTAGTTCGTCAATATTTTTTTTGTTTGGTCTGAAGCCACATTAAGGGTTTACGGTAATATAGGGCTTAATCCTTTGAAAATCTTTTTCCGTTACTAATTTCAAGTTAACAAGATCTTCAATCGATGTGAAGTTTCCATGTTGAAACCGATAGGCGACAATCGCAGCCGCCAACTTGTAAGAAAAATAAGGGTGAGCAGCAAGTTCCTTTTCTGTAACGCTGTTAAGTAGTATTTGCCGGGGGCGGTATTCTGGTAACACAAAGAATTTTTTCTTGAGGCGACCAACCGCTGTGGTGTCGAGTCGGTAAACCTCGTTCAGTTGATCCATTGAAACAAATCCACCTAATCGCTCTCGATACTCTACGATTCGCAATGAAAACTTGGGCCCAATACCATATACTTTTATCAACTGGGCTGTATCAGCCACATTCAAGTCAAGTTTTGTTATTGGCACAATGGGGCGCGTTGATACAGAGTCCTTTAGGAATTCTATTTTTTTCTTTTCAACGACAAGAGGCAAATCGATCAACGCGTAAAGCTTTCGGTATAGCAGCGTATCGGCACCGTACATTTTTAGCAAATCACTTTTGATTTTAAATACTCCACCCTTTGCCCGGTAGTTAACCATTCTGGTAGCGAGGGATGATGAAAACCCAAGTAACAACAACGTATCTTTTGAAGCTTTATTGGGGTTAAATCTAAAAAGAGGTCGTTCGATTGATTCGGTAACACTATCCTTTCGCTCCCATTGCCAGGTGGCTATCATACTATCCAGTCGAATGGAGTCTTTCGAAAAACTAACGGGTCGATTGGTAAACCAGTAGCGATAGGCAGGTTCTGAGAAAATCAATAAAACCATTACAGGCAATAATATCAGAAGTGCATTCGTCTCAGTTCTTGAGAACGCAAAAAAACTACGAATCCAAGCCTTCAACCTATTCATAAGCAAACGATATCTCCTTTAAACCAAAGAATCGATCAATTCCATCCGTATGAACTTTGAGCCTTCCACTTTCGTCAACACCATCAATACGACCTTGCATCTTTTGCCCATTGGCTACAAATGAATGCGTCTCTCCGATTCGATACAGATTTTTTAAGTAGGCAGCCTGTAATTCTGCTCGCTTTCCGGCTCGAAGCTGCAAATATCTTGTCTCCAACTTTTGAAGTAATGCGTTGAGCTCATCATTATTTGCAAAATCGAGCCCTGTCTCCATTTTCAATGACGTTGCCGTAGCTATAGAAAACACGGTCTGGTTAATGTTTAAGCCGATTCCAACTATACTTTGCTGAATTTGTTCGCCCACCAGCCCGTTCTCGATTAGAATACCAGTAATTTTTTTCTCACCTATAAGAAGGTCGTTGGGCCACTTAATTTTTACTCGTCCGGGGATTCGTGCCGAAAGAAAATCAAAAACGCCCAATGAAACAGCCATGGTTAGGTCGAATTGCTGCTTAGCCAACATGAAATGAGGCTTCAGCAGCAGAGAAAACGTCAAATTCATGCCCGGTTCCGCCTCCCATCCGTTGCCTCTTTGACCACGACCTCGGGTTTGTGAGTGGGTGATTACAATCGTGCCTTCCGGTTGATTGGTCTTTTGTGATAGTTCTAACAAAAGCGTGTTGGTCGAGTGACATTCTGGCACGAAAACCACGTTTTTTCCCAAGAACAGCGTATTGGCAAGGATTTTATACAATGGAATTTGGTTAGATTTGTTGCTTTACTTTTTCCCAAAGATCCTAAGATAGCTGAATGACCAAAAAAAAGAAGAAAGCAGACTCAGAAAAACTATGCAAAGCCATCGTGCACGGAATGCAGGAAAAGAAAGCTTCTGAAATTGTTGTGATGGATTTGAGGGAAATCAAGAATGCAGTCGCAGACTTTTTTGTCATTTGCTCAGGAAGCTCAGATAAGCAGTTAGATGCAATTGCCGGTTCAGTAGATGACGAAGTCTACAAGAAAATAAAAGAATATCCATGGCAAATAGAAGGAAGAAGCAATAAAGAGTGGGTGATTCTCGACTATATCACTGTTGTCGTCCACATCTTCCGCAAAGACAAACGAGGATTTTATGCGATTGAACGCTTATGGGGCGATGCCCAAATAACAGAAATTGACGACTAAGAACTTAAATCAGCAGCAGACGTTAGTAATTTGAACTTAGATTTTATATACAAATGGCAGACAAAGAGAAAGATAAAAAGATAAATCCCCCAAAACTCCCCAAAACAAACTACCAGACTTGGCTTATTTTGGCTTTGATCGTAGTGATTTTCGGTATTAGCCGGGTGATGAACAGTGGCGAATTGACAGAGATACTGGATAGTCGATTTGAGGAAATGGTGCGTTCCCGTGATATCAAGAAACTAGTTCTCATCAAAAATGAAGAAATGGTTGAGATCACCCTAAAGGCGGAAGCCCTTCAGAACGCCAAATACAAGCAGGAAATTGAAAAAACAAGCAGCCCATTAGGCTTCAATGCCAATGGCCCGCACTATAAATTAAAAATCGGATCGGTCGAAAAATTTGAAGATCGCTACGAGGAGCTTACTAAAGGTCTTAGTGCCAATGACAAGGTCGATCTTAAAAAGGAAGATCGGGTAGACTATACCAACACGATTTTCAATATTGGATTTCTATTCCTTCTCGTATTCGGCTTTTGGATGTTGATGCGAAGAATGACAGGTGGTGGAGGTCCGGGCGGCCAGATCTTTAACATAGGAAAATCGAAGGCTGCTCTTTTTGATGCGGAAAGCAAAGTAAAAATAACGATTGCTGACGTGGCAGGTTTGGAAGAAGCCAAAGAAGAAGTGAAGGAGATTGTTGACTTACTGAAAACACCGCAAAAGTTTACAAAGCTGGGCGGCAAGATTCCAAAAGGTGCTCTCTTAATAGGCCCTCCGGGAACAGGAAAAACGCTTTTGGCGAAAGCCG
>JABFSY010000094.1 GCA_013140395.1 Cyclobacteriaceae bacterium | reverse complement strand
CCACTGCCCACGAGACAACTCTTTTTTATCTAAGCCCGCATAAACTACTCGATCAAGTTTTACTACCTGATAACCCAGGGATTCAAAAATTCTTCTGACTACTCGGTTCCAACCAATGTGCAACTCAATACCCACAGTCATTTTATCATCACTTACAATGGCAAGGTCATCCACCATTGCTTTTCCTTCTTCTAAGTGAACACCAGCTTGTATTTTTTGAAAGTCGGCTTTAGTTATGGGCTTGTCCAATTCCGCTTTGTAAATCTTTTTTGCTTTGTAAGAAGGGTGAGTCAGTTTATCTGCTAACTCGCCATCGTTGGTGAGTAGCAATAAACCAGTCGTGTTTCTATCTAGCCTACCCACCGGATAAATACGTTCCTTGCCCACATTAGATACCAAATTCATTACGGTGTTGCGCTCTTGTGGATCGTCTGTGGTGGTGATAAAACCTTTGGGCTTATTTAACAACACATACACAGGTTTTTCCGCCTTCAGTCGTTTGCCTTCATAGCGAACATCGTCTGTGCTTTTTACCTTATGGCCCATTTCTGTGATGGTGACGCCATTCACAGTCACCAATCCCATCTTTATCAAATCATCTGCTTCCCTGCGGCTTCCGACTCCACTATTCGCCATGAACTTGTTTAGTCGAATCAACTCGCCTTCGGTTTGTGGTTTTTCTTTGTAGTTGGGTCGTTCGGGTGCTTGTGATGATGCAATTTTCGACTCGATAAACGAGGGCTTCTTCACGACCTGGTCGCGAGAAAACTTTTTTGGTTTTTCTCCACCTTCATCAAAGGGTCGGCTGCTGCGCGTGGGTTTTGCTTCGGCATCAAATCCACCTTTACGAAATGGTTTTTCGTCTTCCGACTTTTCGAATGGCTTTGAAAAACGTTTGGGTCCAGCGCTAGAACTAAATGACCGTGGTTCTTTTCTAAACGGTCCCTTGTCATCATCTCTCGAGAAACGTTTTGGTTGATCGGGGTTAAATCCTTCGTTTCGTTTTGCGAATGGCTTACCACCCTCTTCTCTCTTCACATAAGGGCCTTTTGAAAACCGATTTGGTTTGTCAGCTCCTGAGTCAAAAGAGCGGCTTTCACCGAATGGCCTCGAACTATTCTTGCGGAACGGGCGCTCAGATGAATCACCTCCTTTTTCAAAAGGTTTTGAAAATCGTCTGGGTCTTTCAGTAGAAGATCCGTCCCTTTTTCCAAAAGATCGTTTTTCATCGCCAGCGGGTTTGCTAAAGCGAGATGGTTTGGCTGAACCAAAGCTTTTAGGTTTGTCATCCCGATCGCCCGAGAAAGATCTTTTGGGTCGATCGAAATCACCTTTCTTCTCTGTTCTTTTCTTGTTGAGAAAATTCTTTTCGGCATCAGTGCGTTTGCCAAATGAGCTGGGTCTTTTTGAGGGTCTTTCGGAGCGTGCCATAGATTTAATGTGTCAGTGAGCCAATTTGAAAATTAGCCAATAGTGGAGAAGATAATAATTACAAGTTAACGAAGTAGTAGGAAATTGGCTAATCGACTAGTTGATCGATGGCCTCATTAGTTTTCAGGGGTTTCTCCAATGGTATTTACTTCATTGGTAAAATCTTTGGGCGTAGGTAGTTCGGCAATATCGTTGATGCCAAAATACTCCATAAATTTTGCACTTGTTCCGTACAAAATGGGTCTACCAATTGTTTCGGCTTTCCCCAAGATTTCAATCAATCCCTTATCTAATAATTTTTGAATCGCGTAGTAGCAGTTCACGCCACGAATATTTTCAACTTCTGTTTTTGAAAGAGGTTGCTTGTAAGCAATAATCGAAAGCGTCTCCATGGCAGATGTCGACAATCTTTTTTTCGACTGCTGCTTGAGCATAATGCCGATGCTTGATTGATAGGCTGGCTTTGTTAAAAACTGATAACCCCCAGCAGCTTTGTTAAGCTGGAAGGAGAAAGAGTCATCCGCAAATTTTTCTTCGATACGTTGAATGGCACCTTCTATATCTGCTTCGGGTACATCCGCATTAAACATTTCCGAAAGGCACGCCTTTAAATCAACCACTTTAGTGGCTGTCGGTGAGCAAAAAATCAATGCTTCGATGTGGTTTTGTAAGAAATCCATTTTCCGTTTTACGATGTTTGGTTTACGAAGTACGATTTAATTGCCTACTGCTTGTCAGTCCTGTTTCATCATCTTCGCTTCGATCGACTGCGTAGTGTGTGGCACAGCAATTAGTCTTTCTTTTGAAATCAATTTCCCGGTAACGGAACAGATGCCGTACGTTTCATTCTTGATGCGCACGAGTGCATTTTCAAGGTTTATGATGTATTTCAATTGACGCGCAGCGAGTTGACTCAAATTTTCTTTCTCTGCAGTTTCAGCTCCGTCTTCCAACACTTTTGTGTTGCCACCCGATGTGCTGTCGGTGCCCGCATCGTTCGTGCGAGTGAGGGTGTCTTTTAATATTTTAAATTCCTCGCGAGCTTTATCCAGCTTCCCATTAATGAGTAACGCAAACTCCTTCAATTCGTCTTCTGTATATCGTGTTTTATCCTCTGACATAGTCGAAGGATGAGCAGGCTTATGCGCGATGGGCCGTTGGCTGATAATCGGAAAAATATTCAACTGAGAAGGAGAAAGCTTCAATGGCCCAGCAGCAGGCTTATGGGCCTGAGTTCTGCCATCTGTCCGCACAGGCTCTTCACTCACCTTCTTCGCAGTTTCTTTTGGTGCCTTAGGAAGCTTTATTTTCTCAACGACTACTTTTTCAATTTTCTTGTCAACAGCTTTTTTGGGAGCAATTTTGACCTCCTTTTTAGCTACTTTTTTCGCAGGAGCTGCTTTAGCAACTACTTTCTGAGCTACTTTCTTAACTGTTTTCTTCGCTGGCGCTGCCTTTTTAGCTACCACTTTAGCTTTTGCCGCTGGAGCTTTTTTAGCTTTTGAAGCTGGTTTTGCCTTCGCTACGGTTTTTTTGGCAGGTTTTGCCACTTTTTTCTTGCTCGATTTAGCCATAAGTGTCCTCTATTCAAGGGTTTAAAAAAGATGCGCAAAAATACGGGGTATGGCCTGAAACAAAAAATGTATTTGAATTAATTAGCTGAAGCTAAAAACACACACAAAATAGGTCGATCTAGCTCGTATTTCGGTGGCACGTCACCATTGGCTGTCATTCCCTCCCTGCAATAACTATCCTTTTTTGAAAAGTATGAATCGCGCCACTTAGATCGAAAACTTCAAACCAAACAATGTAATAGCCGAGCCTTGCTT
>JABFSY010000047.1 GCA_013140395.1 Cyclobacteriaceae bacterium | reverse complement strand
GGCGGATACGATGCTTCGCCAATGGTTGTTTTGCCATTTTTGTTGATAGTCTATCCGTATTTCTTGAACGGAAGTTTTGCCATGTTTTTCCCGTAAGGGTACGATGAGCATCTGAATCCCTTGCGAGGTATTGATGTAACATCGATTGCGGTAGGTTTGCTTGATGTAGTGCTCATGATACTCTAGTTCTACCACATCAAATGAAAGCAGTGCGCAAAAGTATTCTAGGCAGGGGAGGAACTGCAACTCAATCCGCGCAACTTTTTTCAATGAAATGGAAAGGAGTTATTGAAGCATCTTTAGCAGCGTGCTTAACCGCTGCTTCAGACTTCTTCGATCAATGATAAAATCCAGGAAGCCGTGTTCTAACACAAATTCAGCGCTTTGAAAACCTTTTGGAAGGTCTTTGCCGATCGTTTCGCGAATCACGCGGGGCCCTGCAAACCCGATCAATGCGCCAGGTTCACCAATATTGAAATCGCCTAGCATGGCATAAGAGGCAGTAACTCCTCCAGTCGTGGGATCTGTCAATAGCGAGATGTAGGGTATTTTGGCTTCGTCCATCAGCGCAAGTTTGGCGGATGTTTTGGCCAACTGCATCAACGAAAGCCCTGCCTCCATCATACGTGCACCGCCTGACCTTGAAATCATCAAAAACGGTGTTCTTGTTTTAAGCGAATGGTCGATCGCTCGCGCAATCTTTTCACCCACCACTGAGCCCATTGAACCACCGATGAACGTGAAATCCATGCAGGCCACACAAAGTTCAAGACCATTCATTTTTCCGTAAGCCGTTCGAACCGCGTCTTTTAGTTGTGTTTTTGATTGCGATTCTTTGATCCGCTTTGGGTAAGGTTTCGTGTCCACAAACTTCAGCGGGTCGCCTGATTCCATGGTAGCATCCAACTCAGTAAACTCGTTGTTGTCAAATAAGATTTCAAAATATTCTTCCGACCCAATCTTTACATGGAGATCTTCTTCCGGAACTACGTAAGCATTGTTTTTTAGTTCTCGGGTGTGAATAATTTTTCCACCAGGTGATTTGAACCAAAGCCCATCGGGCACTTCTCTTTTTGATTCTGTTGGGGTGAGAATTCCTTTATCGGTACGTTTGAACCAAGGCATTTTAGTTAGTTAAGATTTTTTGATTGAAGAGTAGAAATTTCGTTTGTCCTTCGATGAAAGACCGGAAAATCTTAACTCTTCAATCTAAATTCTAAAATTTTTATTCTAAGCAATGTCAATCGTCTTATCCAGGTAAACATCCTGTATAGCCTGAAGGATTTCTACTCCTTCTTTCATGGGGCGTTGGAATGCTTTTCTTCCAGAGATTAAGCCCATGCCACCAGCTCTCTTGTTAATCACTGCAGTGCGCACCGCATCTGCCATGTCGCTAGACCCTTTCGAATCGCCACCAGAGTTGATCAGACCTGCACGCCCCATATAGCAATTTACTACTTGGTAGCGGCATAAATCGATTGGGTGGTCAGACGTAAGTTCAGTATAAATGCGCTCATCCAATTTTCCATATGAACTGCCACCCGTATTCAGCGCTTTGTAACCGCCATTGTTCGTAGCTAGTTTTTGCTTGATGATGTCGGCTTGAATAGTTACGCCCAAGTGGTTGGCCTGCCCCGTTAAGTCAGCAGAAGTGTGGTAATCAACACCATCTTTTTTGAAAGCATCATTGCGTGTATAGCACCACAGTATCGTAGCCATACCCAACTCATGGGCACGCTCAAACGCTGCCGACACTTCTTGTATTTGGCGTGTGGCATTTTCCGATCCAAAATAGATCGTGGCACCTACGGCAATAGCGCCAAGATTCCAGGCATCATCTACAGAACCATACATCACCTGATCTGCCAGGTTTGGGTAAGTCAATAATTCGTTGTGATTTATTTTTACAATAAAGGGAATCTTGTGTGCATATTTTCTCGACATCATGGCGAGTCCACCAAAAGTCGTAGCGACTGCATTGCATTCGCCCTCGATCGCCAATTTGATAATATTTTCAGGGTCGAAATAGATCGGGTTTTTGGCAAATGAAGCACCGGCACTATGTTCAATACCTTGATCGATAGGAAGTATCGATAAAAAACCTGTGCCTCCTAGACGGCCTTTATTAAAAAGACTCTGAAGGCTGATAAGCGTTGGTGTGTTTCTATTGGAGACGGAAAAAATACGATCTACAAAATCAGGACCCGGCAAGTGAAGGTTTTCTTTTGAAATGGTTTTGCTTTTGTGAGTCAGTAGTGACTGGGCATCTTTACCAAGCAATTCGGTGGTGGAGGGTCTTGCCATTGTTATTGTTTTAAGTGAGGGACAAATATAGTTTTCCGAGCCAATTCATCCAAGGTATTCTCCAAATGCAAAAAACCCATTTCAACGGGTTGAAATGGGTTTTTTGAGTTTTATTTTTTGAGTTAGGCTGCTTTAACAGCTGCTAACTTTTCTTTGATTCTAGCAGACTTACCCTGACGGCCTTTTAAGTAGAACAATTTTGCTCTGCGAACCTTTCCGGCTTTCACGAATTCAATTTTTTCGATGCTTGGGCTCAAAAGGGGGAATACACGCTCAACACCTACACCATTGGAAACTTTTCTTACTGAAAAGCTTTCTCCATTGGTTGAAGTTCCTCTTCTATAAAGAACAACTCCCTGAAATTGTTGAATTCTTTCTTTATTTCCCTCGCTGATCTTTACATGCACGCTAATGGTATCGCCTGACTTAAAGCTTGGTATACCTGCTCTTTTAGAGGCTAGCTCTTGCTCTACAATTTTCATTAAATCGGCCATACTACTCGGTTTTTAAAATGGACTGCAAATATAGGCGAAGAAGTTGAATTTCGAAGTCGGGACACAGAAAAATCCTTTTAAGAAGTAAAACCTATGTTTAAATCGGGCCTTCTGGATTTTGTCCTTTCCAGCGCTTTTTCCTGCTTCCAGTCTTCAATTTTGGCTTGATGCCCCGAAAGCAATACATCTGGCACCTTCCAGCCGTTGTACTCTGCCGGGCGAGTGTAAACAGGCGGGGCAATAAGGCCATCTTGAAATGAGTCGCTTAGCGCGGATGTTTCATCATTGAGCACGCCCGGAAGTAAGCGAATGACCGAGTCAGCCACCACGGCTGCGGCCAATTCTCCCCCAGAAAGCACATAATTTCCTATGCTGATCTCACGAGTAATAAGATGCTCCCTTACACGTTCATCAATTCCTTTATAGTGACCACACAACAAAATCAGGTTTTCTTTAAGGCTCAATTGATTGG
>JABFSY010000377.1 GCA_013140395.1 Cyclobacteriaceae bacterium | reverse complement strand
GATTTCTGTACTATCGCCTGAGCAAAAAGAAATTAGCGCACCTATACTAGACTTATACATTCCGAAAGAATCGACCCTCCCCGCTCTCTACAATGGGCAGCATGGTGCCGAAAATATTTCTGAGCGGGAGATTTTGTACAAAGTCCTTTTCGATATGAGAAAGGACGTTAACGATCTTAAGAAAATTGTTTTGGAAAGTTTCAGAAATCCAGATCAAGCGGCCCAACTTATTAAAGAAAACGCTTCCTTGTTTGATGGTCTTCATCACGAAGAGAATACTGGACGCAAGGAAACTGTTCTTAATATCAATGCACCTCGGGCAGTAGAACAGGAAGAGACTCCTGAAGAGGTTCAAGACATCACTCACGTAACGGAAGATGATTCCCTCTCTATTGAAAAGAAAGAAAAAGAACTCATCATGCGGGCTCTTCGGAAAAACAACGATAAGCGAAAATATGCGGCACGGGACTTGGGAATTTCCGAGCGAACGCTCTACCGCAAAATAAAGGAATACGGACTAGAGGAATAGATACCCAAACAAGAAGATGGAATACACCGTAAAACAAAGTGTCAAAAAAATTGGTTGGACGATCGTTCTCCTCATTTTCGTGAGCAGCTGCGGGCTAAAATATTCGCTCTCTGGTGCAGCCACCACTGCAAAAACAATTCAAGTTGATCTTTTCTACAACAATACAGATCTGGGACCCGCCAACTTGGGCCAAAGTTTCACCAACAAGTTAAAAGACTACTATCAGCGGAATTCCAGCTTAAAAGTGGTGCAAGAAAGCGGTGAATTGTTGATTGAAGGAACCATCGTTCAGTATTCGGTAGCTCCGCTGGCTCCGGTGGCAGGCACTAGCGCAGCGCAGCCCTCGCAAGCAGCACTGACGCGACTTACGATTGGAGTGAAAGCTAACTACGTAGATACTAAAGAGCCAAAGAATAATTTCAAAGACAAGACATTTAGCTTTTACGCTGATTTTCCAAACGATCAAAATCTTATTTCTATCCAAGAGAGTTTAGAGAATAAAATATTCGATCAAATATTTCTGGATATCTTCAATGCCACACTGGCTAACTGGTAGTTTTATTGTCTAAATCATTCAGTGTTTCGCAAATAAAATTGATTTACTAAAAAATTATGTCTCGTATATTAACTGGCATTCAAAGTAGCGGGAGGCCACACTTGGGAAACTTACTGGGCGCTATTATTCCAGCTATTAAATTATCAAAACTTCCGGGGAATGAGTCGTTGTTTTTTATAGCCGATTTACATTCTTTGACAACCATCAAAAATGCACAACAGCGAATAGACAATGTTAATGCTGTTGCAGCTGCCTGGCTGGCTTTTGGTTTCGACATTGAACACAATCTGCTCTATCGCCAAAGTCGTATACCAGAGGTATGTGAGTTAACCTGGTACCTGAGCTGTTTTACTCCTTTTCCCATGTTGGGTAACGCGCACTCGTTCAAAGATAAGTCCGATCGACTGGCAGATGTCAACGCTGGATTGTTTACCTATCCCGTACTAATGACTGCCGACATCATTCTCTACAACGCACACTACGTGCCCGTGGGAAAGGATCAAAAACAACACTTGGAAATGGCTCGTGATATTGCCAATGGATTCAATGCAATTTACGGGGAGACGTTCGTTGTGCCCGAAGCAAAAATTGAAGAGCAGGTCATGACGATTCCTGGGACAGACGGGCAAAAGATGAGTAAGTCCTACGGAAACACTATTGATGTTTTCCTGCCTGACAAGGAGCTAAAAAAGCAAGTGATGTCGATTGTTACCGACAGCACACCGATGGAAGCGCCAAAAAATCCTGACACTGACAATGTATTTTCAATCTACAAGCTTTTGGCGACTCAGGAACAGATAGATGTGTTGAGAGCTAAGTATCTGGCTGGAAACTTTGGATATGGACACGCCAAGCAAGAACTATTTGAATTGATTATTCACAAGTACAAAAATGAACGCAAGGCTTTCAATTTCTACATGAGCAATCTCCCGGAATTGGAAAGAAAACTACATCAATGTGAACTAAAGGCAACCGAAATTGCCCGAGAAGTTTTAGGTCGGGTTCGAAAGAAACTTGGGTACTAACCGACTGGCTATTCTTTTCGGTGGAACGTAGGGCATGGAATAAATCGCTCCCGTTTCTTTGCCTTTGAATTCATGGCTATCCCCATCCTATATTTTAGTGCCACTTCGTGAGTACCGCCTGAAATGGGTCCTAGAGAAGACACCGTGAAGTCATAACTGTAAACGATTTCCACGCGATCAAATTGGAAACCGAGTAAAACAACTATGGCATCCTGACTTAAATTTCCCTGCACATTTTTATTGAGAGGAATACCTCGATACCAAAGCCCCATGATGATGGGTTGATAGAGAAAATGGGCTCCAATATCTAACTGCTCAAAGTTTCCCTGTTTTTTGTAGACAAACGAAGGAGACAAAACAGGTATACTGCTTTTCTTAAATGTCCCTGCATATAAAGGAATTCGCACACCCCCATGAATTGTCAACTTAAACGGTAGGTAAGACTCTTGATTGAGCAATGAGCGATTTGGCTCGTTGATATGGTTGGCAGAAAAGCCTATCCAGAAATCTTTATTATACGCAAGCATTCCTGCTTTGAAATCAAAATAATGGGCGTTCCCTAAGTTAAAAAAAGCAGGGTCATCGGTGGGGACTTTACCTGTTGCATCAAATTGAAGCTGGTCGCCAAAAAGTAGTTTATTGAAGTCGATACTTCGCACAGCATAGCCAAAGTTTAGCCCTGATGAGATGACCCATTTCTTGGCGATGTTTATTTTGTAGGAATAGAGAAAATTAAGTTGGGTTGACTTCATACCGGCAGTTCCTGCCTGGTCCACTGTTGCTAAAAACCCGATGCCACTATTGTAATTATAAAGATTGTAATCGTAAGAAAAAGCATAACTAACATAGCCTCTTGCAATGTTTGGCCATTGATTGCGGTAGTTCGCAATGAAGCGATGATCAGAAGTTGTACCCACGAAGGCAGGATTCAAATAAAGCGGAGCAGCATAGTACTGGGAGAACTCCTGATCTTGTGCAGCAGCTCTTTCGATACCCACTACAACAATCAACCCAATCAAAGTAAGCAGCAGTCTGGGACGAAAAACCTTCCTAAAAAAGCTCAATTTGGGAGAATAATAAGCAAATACTTGCTTTTTTGGGAAATACTGCTAAAGTAGAGGACCTATGGTAGTACGAATGCGATCAACGCGGTCTCATACAGGT
>JABFSY010000147.1 GCA_013140395.1 Cyclobacteriaceae bacterium | reverse complement strand
GAATTGTTTGCAGAAGAGAAATATGAAAAATGTGATTTTATCAAAACGTACAAGCCGAAACCTGCTCTGCAACCAACGCAGATAGAGGCAGCGGCCGCACTGATTAATAATGCGAAGCGACCCTATATTTTGGCCGGACAAGGTGTGTTACTTTCAGGCGCTACGAAGGAACTCATAGCCTTTTCTGAAAAAACGGGGATACCCGTGGCGTCAACATTGTTAGGACTTGGTGCGTTTCCACAAGATCATCCAAACTATGTTGGCTACTTGGGGATGCATGGCAACTATGGACCGAACGTAAACACAAATGAATGTGATGTGTTAATCGGTTTGGGAATGCGCTTTGATGATCGCGTTACCGGCAATGTGAGCAAGTACGCCAAGCAAGCGAAGATCATTCATATCGACATCGACAAAGCGGAAATCAATAAAATCATAAAGACGGATGCTTTTATTTTAGCTGATGCCAAAGAAGCCTTGTCTGCATTGACTGAAAAATGTGAAGAAAAGAAACATGCAGAATGGATTTCCACTTTTCATGCAATGGATAAAATCGAGTATGAGAAGGTCATCAAGGATGAGTTCGCTCCGACATGCAATGAATTGATGATGGCAGAAGTGATCAATTGCCTGTCAAAGAAAACAAACGGAGAAGCAATTGTGGTGACCGATGTCGGGCAACACCAAATGGTAACATCACGCTATTATAAATTCAAAAATCCTCGCACTAACGTAACATCAGGTGGAGCTGGCACGATGGGGTTTGCTCTTCCGGCTGCCATGGGAGCAAAACTAGCAATGCCACATAAGCAGGTAGTAGCCGTGATTGGTGACGGTGGCTATCAAATGACCGTACAAGAATTAGGAACGATCATGCAGTATAAAATTCCTGTAAAGATTTTAGTCCTGAATAACAATTTTTTAGGAATGGTGCGCCAGTGGCAACAGTTATTTCATGCGAAAAGATATTCGTTCACAGAAATGGATAACCCGGATTTTATTAAGATCGCTGAAGCTTACAACATCACTGCAAGGAAAGTGAGTAAAAGGGAAGAACTGGAAGCCGCCATACAAGAAATGCTGGATTCGAAGACTTCTTATTTTTTAGAAGTAGTAGTTGGAAAAGAAGATAATGTGTTTCCGATGGTTCCTGCCGGAGCAGGCGTGGGAGATGTGATTTTGGAAATACCAAGAAAATAGTTGATGGTTATTCGTTGTTCGTGTGTTATCCGAGCAACGAATAACAAACAACGAACAACAAATAAAATGAAACAAGATTTTACCTTAGAAGTAGCGGCTGATAATAATTTTTCTGTGTTGAACAGGATCATTAATATCCTCAATCGCAGACGGGTGCGAATCAAGAAATTAATGGCACACGAGAACGAAAATGATTTTCGTAAAGGTGGCGTGATTATGCTACTACACACTACTCCCGATATGATAGAGAAGGTTTCTACTCAGCTGGAGAAATTAATTGAAGTAGAGATGGTGCGTTCGCAAGAGGGAAGCCAGGTCTACTTTGAGTTAAGTGAACGTATTGTGGATGTAGACTGAGAATGGTCGTTCGTTGTTGGTTATTCGTTGTTCGCACTTTGCGTAATAACAGCAAACAACGAATAACTATAACAAATAACCAGCAACGAATAACTAACAACGAATAACTAACAACTAGCAACGATTTATTAACAACTAAAAACAAACAAAAATGGCAAAGATTAATTTCGGAGGCACCGTAGAGGAAGTAGTAACACGCGAGGAATTTCCAATGGAAAAAGCATTGGCATTTTTAAAAAACGAAACAATCGCAATCATCGGATATGGTGTGCAGGGCCCTGCGCAAGCATTGAACTTACGCGACAATGGATTTAACGTCATCGTTGGCCAGCGCAAAGGATCTAAAACATGGGACAAAGCTGTTTCTCACGGTTGGATACCGGGTGAAACACTATTTGACATCAACGAGGCAGCAAAACGTGGAACCATCATTCAATTTTTGTTATCCGATGCAGGACAAATTGCTGCGTGGCCTACGCTGAAGCCATTTTTAACGACAGGTAAGACTCTATATTTTTCTCACGGATTTGGCATTACGTTCAAAGAACAAACTGGCATTGTTCCGCCAGCGGATGTTGATGTAATCCTTGCAGCGCCAAAAGGGTCTGGCACTTCGGTGCGTAGATTATTCTTACAAGGCAAAGGCATCAATGCGAGTTATGCAGTATTTCAAGATGCAACGGGAAAGGCAACTGACAAAGCGATTGCATTAGGTATAGGTGTGGGAGCCGGTTATCTATTTGAAACAGATTTTAAAAAAGAAGTTTACTCGGACCTTACAGGAGAGCGCGGAACCTTGATGGGCGCCATTGCAGGAATCTTCGAAGCGCAATTTGAAGTGTTGCGTTCAAAAGGTCATACACCTTCAGAAGCATTCAATGAAACGGTAGAAGAGCTGACGCAAAGCTTAATGCCGTTGGTTGCCGAGAATGGGATGGACTGGATGTATGCGAATTGTTCAACTACTGCACAACGAGGTGCCTTGGATTGGAAAAAGAAATTCAAAGCTGCCACACTCCCGGTGTTCAAAGAATTATATGAAAGCGTAGCCAGTGGAGCCGAAGCAAAACGCACGATTGATACGTGCAGCAAACCAGACTATCGCGAGAAGCTCGCAGAAGAATTGAAAGAAGTGCGTGAAAGTGAACTGTGGCAAGCCGGTGCGGCAGTTCGCGCCTTGCGACCAGAGAAAAACAAAGTAGAGGCGAGCATGATCAATTAGACGTAAGTAGTAAGACACAAGTAGTAAGAAAAAACACAGCGATGTCTTACGTCTTATTACTTATGTCTTATGTCCAAAGGAAAAATGACAACTACTAAAGCACAACAAATCGATATCAACCGCGCGCACCTCGTTCTTAAAAACGTGGTACTCAAAACTCCTTTGCAGTTTCACCGCAAATTGTCAGAGAAGTTTGGCTGCGAAGTGTACTTAAAGCGCGAAGATTTGCAAGTGGTTCGTTCCTATAAAATTCGGGGAGCCTATAATTTGATTCAAAGCTTGAACGAGGCAGAACGGCAACGGGGAGTTGTTTGCGCTAGCGCAGGCAACCACGCGCAAGGAGTTGCCTTCTCATGCAAACTACTAGACATCAAGGGTGTCATCTACATGCCTGCTATCACGCCTAAGCAAAAAATCAATCAGGTGAAAATGTTTGGTGGTAGCAATATTGAAATTGTATTGGTGGGCGATACGTTCGATGATTGCCAGGCACACGCGTTGGAATTT
>JABFSY010000128.1 GCA_013140395.1 Cyclobacteriaceae bacterium | reverse complement strand
ATCGAGATGCAGGTATTCCTTGCTATTTTGGCGGTACTTTGTTTGAGGCCTTTATCATACGCGACCAATTCGAAGATTATCGAAAAGTGCTTGATAAATTCGACATGACGTTTGCTGAAGTGTCCGATGGTTCTATCGACTTGGATCACGACAAGAAACTCGACTACATAGAGAAACTTTCTAAACAAGTAACTGTTCTATCAGAAGTTGGCTCCAAGGACGCGGACAAAATTATTCCTCCTTACCAATGGATTGATTTGATGCAGAAAGAATTGGATGCGGGAGCCTGGAAAGTAATTGGGGAAGCACGCGAAGGTGGGAACGTGGGGTTGTTTAGGTCAAGCGGAGAAGTGAGATCAGGATTGGTACAAGAAATTTTAACCAAAATTCCGTTTGAAAAAATCATTTGGGAAGCACCTCAAAAAGCACAGCAGGTGTGGTTCATTAAATTATTGGGGGCAAATGTAAATCTGGGAAACATCGCACCCAACGAAATCATTCCGCTAGAAACGATTCGTCTGGGTCTCAGAGGAGATACATTTTTACATTTCTTGGGGCTTGAAAGAAAAAAGGATAACTCAACGCCAACGTTCGAAGCTGACTAACAATTCATGGAATTTCTGATCGATTTTTTGCTTCACTTAGACAATCATCTTATTGCCATGGTGAACGAGTATGGCACCTTGACCTACGCCATACTTTTTCTGATCATATTTACTGAAACAGGGTTGATTGTTATGCCGTTTCTTCCAGGCGACTCACTCTTGTTTGCAGCCGGTGCTATTGCAGCACTTCCCAACTCTGCGCTGAACATCTACATAATCATTCCCCTTCTAATTGTAGCCGCGTTGTTGGGTGATAATGTAAACTACTTTGTTGGCCGCTTCGCGGGTGACTTCGTTAAGAGCAAAGAACGCATTCTATTCTTCAAGCGTGATTACATTATTCAGACCGAAGCGTTTTACGCAAAACACGGAGCCAAAACAATCATAATGGCCAGGTTTGTACCCATCGTTCGTACAGTCGCTCCGTTTGTTGCTGGGGCAGGGAGCATGAAATACCAGAACTACTTATTGAACTGCGTGATTGGTGCACTTCTGTGGGTTATAGGTCTTACTACGATGGGTTTTTTGTTTGGCAACATTCCTATTGTTAAAAATAACTTCGAAAAGGTAATCCTTGCCATCATCGTTATCTCTGTACTACCAATGGTGATTGCTCTCCTTAAAGGAAAAAGGAAAAAATCAAATCCGTCCACATTTTAAAAAAACTATGGAAAAGAAATTTGGCTTAATCGGCTCGACTGTCTCTCATTCATTCTCAAAATCTTTCTTTGATGAAAAATTTTTTAGAGAAGGGCTGCGCGACTATCACTATGACCTTTATCCGCTGGGTAATGTAGAAGAACTAAAGAAATTATTAGAGGACAATCCTGAACTGTATGGACTGAACGTTACCGTTCCCTACAAAGAAAAGGTAATAAAGCTCTTGAGCGATATTGATTCAGAAGCAAAAAAAATAGGAGCTGTAAATGTCATTAAAATACAAAACGGAAAGCTGAAAGGATTCAATACGGATAGTGATGCGTTTTATGAGACCCTCGAAAAATGGTTTCCAAAAATTGAAAATGCCACTGCTCTAATACTTGGATCAGGCGGTTCTTCCAAAGCCGTACAACAAGCGCTGCGAAAACTAAAGATTCCTTTTAAAGTCGTATCTCGCGAAGAAGGAAAGGCAGATTTGACATACGAGGCATTAGAGAAAAATGGAAACTTCATTACAGAAGCTACACTGATCATTAACAGCACTCCGCTGGGCATGTCTCCTGAAACAAATGCAATGCCCCCGATCAATTATGAACTCTTGACATCGCAGCACTTTGTTTACGATTTGATTTACAATCCTGCACGGACCATGTTCTTGCAGAAAGCAGAAATGCGCGGAGCGACTATCAAAAACGGCTTGGAAATGTTGCACATCCAGGCTGAGAAGGCATGGGCCATTTGGAACAACTAGTTCCTTGTTCTTGCCATTAGCGGTATTGTAAAATGCCGCTTCAATTTTAGTTTCAACACAGACAATTCCTTATGGACTTTGAATTAACGAGTGAGTACGAACCCACCGGTGATCAACCTAAGGCAATTGAACAACTTGTCAAGGGCGTAAATGCCGGAGATCTCCATCAAACTTTGTTAGGTGTTACCGGATCGGGAAAGACGTTTACCATCGCAAATGTTGTTGCTAAAACGAATAAACCAACTCTTATTCTAAGCCACAACAAAACGCTAGCCGCCCAGTTGTATGGTGAATTCAAGCAATTCTTTCCACACAATGCAGTGGAATATTTTATCTCGTACTACGACTACTATCAGCCGGAGGCCTTTATCCCGTCCTCCAATCTTTACATTGAAAAAGACTTATCGATCAATCAAGAAATCGAAAAGCTTAGATTGAGTGCGACTTCTGCTTTGCTTTCTGGAAGAAGAGATGTGATCGTGGTCGCTTCTGTTTCCTGTATCTACGGTATTGGGAATCCTGAAGAATTTGGTAAGAATAGAATTCAACTAAAAGTGGGAGAAATCATTCCTCGCAATAAGCTGCTCTTCGCGCTAGTTGACATATTGTACAGCCGTACAGAGGCAGAGTTTAAACGCGGAACTTTTCGCGTGAAAGGTGATACGGTAGACATTTTTCTTGCTTACGCAGATTATGCATTGCGAGTATACTTTTTTGGCGATGAAATTGAATCCATCCAATTAATTGATCCCGTTTCGGGGAAGAAAATTTCGGACGAAAAGCAAAGTGTTATTTTCCCGGCCAACCTGTTTGTTACCGGAAAGGATATGTTACAACAAGCCATCCGAGAGATTCAGGATGACATGGTGTTACAAGTAGAAATGTTTGAAGGAGAACGAAAACACCTAGAAGCAAAAAGACTAAAGGAGCGTACTGAATTTGATTTGGAGATGATGCGCGAGTTGGGCTATTGTAGCGGGATCGAAAATTACTCGCGCTACTTTGACAGACGTAACGTTGGCGCAAGACCTTTTTGCTTAATTGACTATTTCCCTGATGATTTTTTAATGGTAATCGATGAGAGCCACGTAACGGTGCCTCAGGTACGTGCCATGTGGGGAGGTGATCGATCGCGCAAAGTAAACCTGGTCGACTATGGCTTCCGATTGCCTTCTGCACTCGATAACCGTCCTTTAACGTTTAATGAATTTGAGGCCATACTTGGACAGGTTGTTTATGTGAGTGCCACACCTTCAGAATATGAGTTACGAA
>JABFSY010000338.1 GCA_013140395.1 Cyclobacteriaceae bacterium | reverse complement strand
TTTGTGCGGTGGCTTCATACCCGTTTAGTTCGGGCATACTAAGGTCCATCAACACCACGTCGGTGTCAGGGTTGTTGCGCACTGTTTCTACTGCTTCCGTGCCCGTGGAAGCGTGCAATATTTCATTGCCATTTATATTCAATACCGCTTTTAAAAAGGCTGCCGAAATAAAATCATCTTCGGCTAATACTATCTTAATTCCCTGACGGCTTTGCTCTTTATTTTTGAATGAGCCAGACTCTGCAGCTTGCACCTGTGTGCCAGGCAAATCACGTTGACAGGGAATAGTAAAATAAAAAGTTGAACCTTTCCCTACTTCACTTTCCACCCATATTTTTCCACCTAGTTTTTCTACCTGCGCTTTTGAAATGGCCAAGCCCAGGCCTGCCCCTTCATAGTCGCGTGTGGATGACTCGTTTACTTGCCTGAAACGATCAAAAATAAAATCTAACTGGTCGTGCGCTATGCCTATGCCCTTGTCTTTTACAAAAAATTCAAGTTCAGCTTGTTCAGGTATTTCGCGGCAGCCCAATTCAATAGTGCCTGCATCGGTAAACTTAATGGCGTTCTTAACCAGATTGGTGAGTGTGCCGTACACCTTCTCTTGGTCAGTAGTAACAACGGCTTTATTTGCGGGCAATGCACTTGTTACTACAATCTGAATTCCTTTTGCGGAGGCTTCGGGCTCAAAAAATGCGCGGGTAAATTCCAACTTCTCGTTGATGTTGGTGGGAGAAAGTGTTATAGAAATTTCACCTGATTCTATTTTAGAAATACTGATGATGTCATTGATGATATTGAGCATACGCTGCCCACTTTTCTGAATCAGCGCCAGGTACTCTGTTTCTTTTTGGGGTGTAAGACCTTGCTTTTGCAGTAGATTGGCAAAACCCATAATGCCGTTCATCGGTGTTCTTATTTCATGGCTCATGTTGGCCAGGAAGGCAGTTTTCAGGCGGTCGCTTTCTTCGGCTTTTTCTTTGGCTAGCAATAGTTTTGATTCATATTCTTTCCTTTCAGTAATATTCCTTGTAACACCTAAAATAAAGGGTTCATTTTTTAGCATAATTATTCGGGCTGATACCAATGCAGAAAAAATTGTTCCATCTTTTGCCCGGAATAAACTTTCAAAATTTTCGATGTATTCATTTTTTTTGAGTGTAGCAACAAATTTATTCCTATCTTCAGGAACAGCCCAAATATTAATTTCAGAAGATTTTTTACCTAATACTTCTGTTTCAGTATAACCTGATATTCTTGTGAAACATTCATTTATTTCAATATATTCACCATCTATTGTACTAAGGCTAACCGAGTCGGGACTTGTATAAAATGTAGCTCTAAACTTTCTTTCGCTTTCTTCTGCTTTTTCTTTGGCTTGAATAAGCTCTTTTTCTATTGTCTTATTTTCGGTAATATCGGTAAAGAGAATACAGAAATGATCGGCAGTATCTGGCAACGTGCGAATGGGCTGAACTTTTGTGAGGGCAGTAAATACTTTGTCAACATTCCCTTTGGCTAAAAGTTCGCCATGCCACGAACTATCTGGGTTAGACCCACTCCTAAAATTTTCTTTTAACCTTTTTCTATCATCATCATAAAGAAGAACAAACGCATTTCTTCCAATTATTTCAGCTGGTTCAAATCCGGTTATTTCGCAAAAAGCCGGGTTGACACTAACAACATTGCCCCTTTCATCGGTTATGACAATGGCTTGGTAGCTCTGAAAATAGATCATGGATCCTATTTCTCTTTCGGTGATATCTGAATGTGCTCCAACCATTCGGATTGCAGTTCCTGAATCATCTCGCTCCACAACCTTGCCCCGTGAACTAACCCAGGCCCAAGATCTGTCTTCGAGTAAAACTCTATATTGTGAGATAAAAAATTCTGTCTTCCCGTCCAGATGATTCTGTAAGTCTGATTCAATACGACTTAGATCTTTTGGATGTATGCTTATGATACCTTTTGTATTAGGATTTAGCTCCTTGCTTTTTTGAAGGAATGAAAAAAAAGGTTGATGATGAACTGAAATTGTTTTGGTTTCATGTTTTATATCCCATTCCCAAATCGATTCACCTCGCTCTTGAACAATAACATTCAATTGCTGCTCACTTTTTAGTAAAGCCCTTTCTGCTTGTAACCTAAGCGATTTTTCCCGCATTAGATCCAAAGTGCGTATTGACAAGCTGTCGTACATTGTTAGAACAGTATCAATAAGCACTTTCATCGCTCCTGACATTTTTTCATTGGCAATAGCTTTAGCTTCTTCGAGGGACTTGCCCGCCTGCAAGTTTTGCACAACAAGCGCCATACGCTTGTCTGTGTCAAGAATATGATAGCCCAGCCAATGGGATAGAAAGGAGACTATCTCTTGAACAACATCATCAAATGGTTTGTGACTCTCCGTTTTCTTGATCTCTAAAACCTTATCAATGAATGATTCATGCGTGTGTTCGTGAGCAATGAACCAAGGGTCGTTTGCCAGATACGATTTCCAGACTTCTTCCTCAGAAGTAAAATGATAGTCGGTATAACTAACCAGTTCATCGAAGATTGAGTCAAGCTCAATATCAGAAGATCTGTTGGCAAGATGGATGGCCAGTCTATTGAGAATACTTACCAACTTTTTGTGCTGGTCATCTATAGCTTGTATACCGGTTTCAAAATTTTTGTGCCAGGGGAAAATTTCAAACTGCGCTATTATTTTGTTTTTTTCCATTTAGTGAAATGTGTGTATCCATTTATAGTTCTAAACAATTACCTCACCCCGTGCTCATACCTCTTACATAGGGGGGTAAGGTAATGAGACTGTGCAAATCTATTTTAGGACTCGTTACGAATACTCATGTAGTGAAATGCAACAAGCATTAATGTATCAAAATTTGCTACAAAAATAGAATGATTTCGCTATTTTTTTTTTAAAAGGGATTAATTCACATGGCGCCAAGTGATTTTGTATGATAAAATTTAACCTCCAGAGAGGCGTGCTTCAGGTAAACCACGCCAATTCAACTATCTGGCACAAACCAGTGTAGATACCGAGCATCATGTCATCACACACATCGAAGCTTATCATGCCGATAAAAAAGACACTCAATGCCTGTCTACGCCAAAAAGATGAAGAAGCTAGTAATACTTGATTTCTTTATCCTTGCCTCTAAGCTTTATACGATGATTACATTCTCTTGTCCTAAGGCACTACTTCCTTACATGCTTCTCAATTAACCTTAGCAATTCGTTTTCGTCCACGGGTTTAGAGATGAAGTCAGTGCATCCGGCCTCTGTGGCT
>JABFSY010000473.1 GCA_013140395.1 Cyclobacteriaceae bacterium | reverse complement strand
TGTATAATCTGGATTGAGGCCTTGTATTTGAATTCCATTGCCTTGGCCGTTTATTTGCGGCACGACTACTAAACCGGTTTGCTCGGAAAGAACATCATTCAGCCGAACAGATCCCATTGTTTTGATCATAGGCATTTGCACCAGCGTGACGGGCATCGGTAAAGAGCCCATCGTCCGCTCATTTCGAGTGGCAGTTATAATCACCTCTTCCAATTGCTGGAAATGAAGCGTATCAGTGCCCTGAGCCATGGCAACAAATGGCGCCATACACCCCACCATTAACAAGACCTTAATTTGAGCAAACACTTTCTTCATTAAGGTCGCAAATATGACCGGCTCAAACGCCAAAAAATACCCAAAAAAGTATAATTAATGCCGAGCAGGATCAAATTACTTAATAATGGTACTTTTGTCAAAGTATTTGAATTAACGCTATCCAATAAACATGACTTCCGTCATTTTAGCTTATGATTGATCATAGCAACCGACTGGTAATCGAAAAAAATACCCAAAAAGGAAGCTTATCGGTTTTGTTCGAGAAAGAGGATCTCTCACTTTCTTTCTCCGAAAACAGAACCCCGGAAATGGTGAGCATGGATAGTCTCATTCAAAAAGGGATTATCCACTTCTATTTTTGTCTGGAAGGCAGCGCAGCGTTTGCTTTTGGCCCGCAATACACTCGAGAGATTGTAAAAGGTAAAAACTACTTCTTCTACAATCCCGACAAGGATTTGCCCTTCGTTCTTCAGTTGAGTTCTCAAGCTAAAATGGTGTTCATGACTATTTCGTTAGAAAGTCTGCACAAGCTTTTTGTGCATGATGCACTTCCTCTTTTAAGACCCGAGAATAGCAATCGAAAGTTTTATGATGAACGTGATATTCCCTCTGCCATACTTTTGGTACTCAATCAATTGTTTGGCACGCAGCTAAGCGAAAGTGCCCAAAAGCTGTTTTACCAAGGGAAGTTTTATGAACTTTTGAGCCTTTACTTTTCAAATCGCTTGCCTAATACGGAAACGTGTCCGTTCCTAAATGACGAAGAAACTGTTCGAAAAATTAAACAGGTGAAGGAACACTTATTGAAAAACATAGATACACCACCCACACTGAAAGAACTGGCAAAAATTGTAGGGCTAAATGACTACCAGCTCAAAGTTGGTTTCAAGGAAATCTATGGTAATACGGTCTTTGGCTTTTTGCTCGATCACAAACTCGATCATTCACGAATATTACTAGATTCAGCCAAATATCAAGTCAATGAAGTAGCCTACCAAATTGGCTATACCAATCCAAGCCATTTTATTGCTGCGTTTAAAAAGAAGTTTGGTGTGACTCCAAAAAAGTATTTGATGGGGAAGACTTAGAAGTTAACACCACCCACTACTCAAACCTTAAAGACTCTATAGGATCGAGTTTTGACGCTTTACTTGCCGGATACCAACCTGAAAACAGGCCAACCATAATACAAATAGCCATACCGACCATCATCCAAAGCCACGGCACCACGAAGGTATCTATACCAATTGCTCGAGAGATTAGATTCCCGATAAGAATGCCAAGTATGATTCCTCCTATTCCTCCCAAAACACAAACAACAATGGCCTCGATAACAAATTGCTGACGGATTCGCAAAGGAGTTGCTCCTAACGCCTTCCTCACCCCCACTTCGCGGGTGCGCTCTGTAACCGAAACGAGCATAATGTTCATTAACGCAATAGATGCACCCAACAATGTAATAAAGCCAACACCAAATCCTCCAAAACGCAAACCAGATGTAATCGATTCTAAGTTCTGCGCCAAAGATTCACTCTTTTCTAAATCGAACGAGCTCTCATTACCTACATCATCATCACGAATCTTGCGCATCAATCCGGTGGCCTCGCCCATCGCGTAGTCCATTTGTTCCGGGTCTTGGATACCAACTGTCAACCGATAATTTAGCCCCTGCCCAGATGCCAGTTGGTTGGCCACGATAATCGGAATCAAGACCATGTTATCGAAATTATTTTCTGATAGTTCACCTTTTTCCGCCATTGTGCCAATCACTTTAAACTGAGTTCCTTTAAATGATATCTCGGTGCCAATCGGGTTTTTGTTTTCTCCGTACAATGTCTTTGCCAACTGAAAACCAATCACGGCTACTTTCGAACCGTATTGAATTTCAAATCGTGAAAAATTACGGCCATTTGCTATGTTAAGGCCTTTGATAGGCATGTAGTCTTCATTAACTCCAGTTACGTTTACGTTCGGATTCGTTTTTTCAGATCCATGCTTTATTTCTGCCAGAATCGTTAGCCGTGCCGATAAGCTAATAGTGGCAGGATATGAATACTCATCAATAAACTTTTGTGCTTCAGCTAACAATAGTGGAGAATAGTTTTTCTCCTTCAATCCATCTCGGTTATTTCCTCTGTTGAATTTTGAACGAATATCAAAAGTATTGGCACCCAATGAAGACAAACTCTCAGAAATGGAATATTCTATACCATCAATAGCAGTTAGAATCCCAACAAGAGAGGTAATGCCAATCGCTACAATCAAAGCGGTGAGCACAGAACGGAGCATGTTGGCTTTTATTGAGCGAAGTCCCTCCTTTACATTTTCAACTAAATCCATTCAATTATTGGTTTCGTTTTATTCATTTTGAAGATCAAAGTTATACCTTTAACCATGTTTACCTCAAGACTAATGGGGCTAAAAATTGTTACAAAGCAAAACAGGGGTTTTTAACGATGAGAAGTTGCATTTTGTTATTATTTGTTCTCGCCTCAAAGGTTGTTTTCGGGAATTATGTATTTATTCCAATGGACGAAAAACAAAGCAACCACCTAAAAGCCTATGGAATAGCCTATTGGGTCCTCAAAATGGATCAGGAAGTAGATTGGTTATTGAACTACCGTGGGGGCAGCTTTATGACCAAATACCACCCTCGAATACAAAATGAGTTGGTAGTTCGGGGAGTAACTTTTGATATTATTTCAGATGCACAAGCAAACTCCATCATAACAGAAATCGCCAGCCCAGCTGCCAACTATGACATTATGAAGTTGGAGAAATATCCAAGAATCGCTGTTTATTCTCCCAAATCGAAGCAACCCTGGGACGATGCAGTGACTCTGGTTCTCACGTACGCAGAAATCCCCTATACCGTCATATTTGATGACGAAGTGATGGGCGATGAATTGACGAAATATGATTGGCTCCACTTGCACCACGAAGATTTTACAGGGCAATATGGCAAGTTCTATTCTAGCTACGCCAACATGCCCTGGTACCTGGAACAAGTAAAGGA
>JABFSY010000150.1 GCA_013140395.1 Cyclobacteriaceae bacterium | reverse complement strand
ATACTTCAGCAATAGTTCTTTGGCGTCTTCCGTTAACGTGATCGGCTTAACCTTGTATTTTTCCGCAAAGTCGGTAGCAAACTTTCTAAACAGTAACTCTACGTCTTTGCCGCGTTCGCGAAGTGGCGGAACATAGATCGGTACACTATTGAGACGGTAGTAAAGATCCTCTCTAAATCGACCTTGTTCAACTTTGTTTAGCAGATTAACGTTGGTGGCCGCGACTACTCGTACATCTGTTTTCAATACTTTCGATGAACCGACACGAATAAACTCGCCATTCTCAAGCACGCGCAGCAATCGCGCTTGGGTACCCATCGGCATTTCCCCAATTTCATCAAGGAAAATGGTGCCACCATTGGTTACTTCAAAGTATCCTTTGCGCGCTTCGTGCGCACCGGTGAATGAGCCTTTCTCATGCCCAAATAACTCTGAATCAATCGTGCCCTCGGGTATAGATCCACAGTTGATGGCAATAAACTGACCGTGCTTTCGTGGACTTAGTTGGTGTATAATTTTGGAAAACGATTCTTTTCCAGACCCGCTTTCGCCAGTGATAAGAACGGTCATATCAGTAGGCGCCACCTGCATCGCCACTCGCACCGCATGATTTAAAAGATTGGCGTTGCCTATTATGCCGAACCTATTTTTTAAGTTTAATGTATCCGATTCAGTTGCCGTCATTTTTTTTAGGTTCGTGTATTTACACTTGTTTACCAATTAGTGTTCCACCTGTACAACTTTCTATCAATACATGGACGTATTCGCCCTTCTTTTTATTTTCACCCGGGAAAACAACAACTTTATTAGCAGAGTTACGACCCTGAAGATAATCAGAAGATTTCTTAGAAGTCCCTTCAATCAGGACTTTTTGGATTTTACCAATATCCAGTAGATTTCTGCTGAGCGAAAGACGACTTTGCATTTTGATAATTTCATCTAGTCTTCTCTTCTTTACCTCAAGCGGTACGTCATCCTTGAACTTTTTGGCTGCTAGGGTTCCGGGTCGTTCTGAATAGTGGAACATATATGAATAGTCGTAACCCACCAATTCCATGAGCGATAGAGTATCGCGATGCTCGTCCTCATTTTCGGAACAAAAGCCAGTGATCATATCAGAAGAAAGGCCACAATCTTTTCCAAGTATTTCCCTGATTTTTGCAACACGTTGGAGATACCATTCTCGGGTATAGCCCCGATTCATCATTTCCAATATTCGACTATTACCGCTTTGAGCGGGCAAGTGAATGTAGTCGCATATGTTTTCATATTTCGCGATGGTATATAATACTTCGTCTGTGATATCTTTAGGATGAGACGTAGAGAAACGAACCCGCAAATCAGGACTAACTTTGGCAACTAATTCAAGAAGATTGGCAAAATTGACAATAGAGTCAACTTCTTTTTTCTCTAACCGCGCTTTATTGTTTTCGACTTCACTCCATTTGTAAGAATCTACGTTTTGTCCCAGCAAAGTGACTTCTCTAAAGCCACGATGGAAGAGATCAGTAGCTTCTCCCACAATAGACTGTGGATCGCGACTTCTTTCACGACCTCGCGTGAAAGGTACCACGCAAAAGGAACACATGTTGTCGCATCCCCGCATGATCGAAATAAATGCACTAACTCCGTTCGAGTTCAACCTTACTGGGCTTATATCCGCATAAGTTTCTTCGCGCGATAAAAATGTGTTAACTGCCTTGTCTCCTTCATCTACCTGGCCAATTAGTTGTGGGAGATCACGGTAAGCATCCGGCCCAGCCACCAGGTCAACAATTTTTTCTTCCTCCAGCAGTTTTGTCTTTAATCGTTCGGCCATGCAACCGAGCACTCCAACTACCAGTTCTGGCTTTTTCTTTTTGAGTCCGTTGATATGGGTGAGCCGATGACGCACCGTCTGCTCTGCTTTCTCGCGAATTGAACAAGTGTTTAAAAACACGAGATCTGCTTCGTTGATATCCGATGTAGTATCAAACCCTTCTTTTTGCAAAATTGAAGCAACTATCTCACTATCAGAAAAATTCATCTGACAGCCATAACTTTCGATATAGAGCTTTCTTGATTTTCCGGTATTCTGATCCAACGAGATCCTTATATTTTCATTGACATCAGTATCGGCTGGAGACAGGAAATCGATATTTTCGATCAATTTGTTCATTTGCTGGTTCTTTCGTCACAAATTTAGCACTAATTAGAGTAATCGTGACATCTTGTCAGTAGGATTTTGTGGTCTTAATAGATTCTTTTAATCTTGAGGGGCGTTAGTTTACACTTTTATGGCAATTGTTAAGTCGGTTAGAGGATTTACCCCTCAATTTGGAAAGAACTGCTTTTTGGCAGAAAATGCTGTCGTGGTGGGGGAAGTAGTAATGGGTGACGAGTGCACCATTTGGTTCAATGCGGTGGTCAGAGGGGACGTTCATTCAATTACCATTGGAAATCGATCCAATATTCAAGACGGTGCAGTCATTCATTGTACTTATCAGAAAGCAAAGACGATCATTGGCAATAATGTTTCGATTGCGCACAACGCGGTAGTACATGGTTGCACGATCGAGGACAACGTTTTGATTGGCATGGGGGCGATTGTGATGGACGATGCGATCATCGGGTCGGGATCGGTTATAGCAGCAGGGGCAATCGTTCTGCCCGGCACTAAGGTAGAGCCAGGCAGTGTTTTCGCGGGCATCCCTGCCAAGAGAATTAAAGAGGTAGGTGAGGAGATGAAAATGGTGATTGAGCGCACAGCCAAAAATTATCCGATGTATGCGGAATGGTACAAGGTCGAAAACCAAAAATAGCACGAAATGAATAAAGGATTTCAGCCTGAGATAATTGCGGAATTTCAATCGAAGCTCGATGCGGCAGGCGTGAGATTTTTGCCTGTCGATGAAAATGATAATTCGGAGGAATTTTTTCACTGTCGTTTTCTCGGCAATTATCAGGGCAAACGAGTTATTTATGATGCCGTACTGACCACCCTTCGCCTGGAGCATGAAAGTGAGTTGTATGAATTGGCGGAAAGTATCACAGCCGAGCGTTTTCCCAAGTGGAACAGAGAAGAGTCTTCAGCACAGACACCTACTCCGGAAGAGGCAGCTCTTCATGAGGAGGTTGGTCTCCATATGGCGGAGGTGATTTTAGGCTTGCAAGAGGAGGGGTCAATCAAAGTGAAAGAATATCTTGATATAGATGAAGATGGTGATTTTGGAGTGAGCCTCGATGTAGGGCTTCAGGTGGAGCGAATAACTGCGTCAGTCATCGAGAAATTTATCGATCAGTTTACAACAGATAAATT
>JABFSY010000435.1 GCA_013140395.1 Cyclobacteriaceae bacterium | reverse complement strand
GCGCTGCCTGCCGCCACCTAAACTGAAATAGGTGTATACCCGATCATCGCGGATATCCTGGTAGTCACCACGGTCTGTTTTCTCTGTGCCCTCGTCATCGGTGAGGCGCAAGTTGTTGATCTCCCAGCCGGATGGGAACACTTGTGAGAGTGCCATGTTCTCATACGATCCACGCAAGCCCGGATTTTTCACCGTGACAGTTGCATAAAACTCAGTGCCCTGCTCTAACTTGGTTACGTCTAGTTGATTGCCTTTTGAATCGGTGAACGAAGTATTCACTACTAAATTGGATTGCTGTGCTTCTTCATTGCCACGAGAAGGCGTGCCAGTGTTGATTACTCGAATGAACAAACCCGCATTACTTGAATTAGTTAGGCTGATCGAATTTTTTTGCACCCCTTTTATTTCTAATGGTACTTGTGCCAGCGGCAACTGCGAAGAGGCATTAATCGATTTGCCGTTGTAGGTATAGGTAAAGGCGAGGCCGCCTCGTTTTTCTGAAGCAACAAACTGACCAATCGATTTTAGGCAGTAAGCTACTGTCTGTGTACTCATCCAGTAATTTTGGTTGCTCAATGATTTCGAAATTTCGCGCACTAACTCAAACGCTTTTGCTTTTTCGTTCAGTTGAACCAGTGTTTCCAGAATGATTGCTTTATCGCGGAGATCGTTTCCATATGAGTCTGACATCTCTTGATACGGTTTTATTTGCATAGTAAGGTTGGCTACCAACGCTTGAGCCGCTTCGGGTTGGCCAGCCTTTGCGTAGGCAGCTGCCAGCATCCACTTTGCTTGCATGGTTGTTTCTTTCAATTCGCGCAGACGATTCATTGCGCCTAATTCCGGCACACCGGCCAATGCCAACGTGTAGAGGCGATAGGCTTGAATCAAATCGGTATTGTAGTAACCCGCATTGATATTGCTACGCCATTCGGCTGCTCTGTTCTTCTGGTATTTTTTCCAACGCTTCATCATATCATCGGGCACATAATATCCTTTGTCAATGGCCGACAACAGGAAGTGACCCGCATAGGTTGTTCCCCACTGATCAGAATCTTGATAACCCGGCCAATAGCCGAAGCCGCCATCACGTGCAATGAATAGTTTCAATCGCTCGATGCCGCGGGTGATGTTGTTTTTGGTTCTGGATTTTTCTGAGTCTGTCAATTCTTTCACCACATCTAAATACAACTGAGGGAAAACAGCTGAAGTCGTTTGTTCGATACATCCGTGCGGATATTCGATCAAGTAGCGCAAGCGGTAGCCTAGGTTGATAGGAGGGATGGATGACACTTCCAGCGTGCTTGAATTAGAACCGGCAACACCAACAGGAATGATGGCACTGTTCCACGACTTGCCTGCCTCTACATACATCTCGCTTACTTGCGTGACGGGCGTATTAGGATTTCGAACTTCTATTTCAATTTCGTCTGTAGACTTGATATTGCCGGAGGTGGCAATCACTGTTACTTTTCCAATACCCGTTTCGGATTTTACGTTTAGATCGAAATCAATAGTAAGATCACCGGAGGGGGGAATAACAATGGACCGTGTGGATTCACCCGCCAAAGAAACTGCGCCAGCTACCTTCACTTCTACTTTTACATTTTTTAATTTCTTGTCTTGGGTAAAAAGCGTAATCGGCAGTTTTACTTTTTCGTCTGGGCCAAGCACACGCGGCAACGTAGCCAACACCATCAGTGGCTTGCGAACGGGCACTGCTTTCTCGGTATTTCCATAAGCACCTTCATAGCCTGCTACTACCATCACTTTTACCGAACCGATATATTGTGGCATCGTGAATTTTAATTCGTGACTTCCTCCATCAATAGTAATCGGACCAAAATATTTTACCACTGCCTTGAAACGATTGGCACGCGGATCATCTTCCTTGGCACGTAACTCGGCATCGCCACCCACAGCCAGTAATCGTTCAATGCGTGAGCCAAAGGCCCCCATCACGTCATCGAATAAGTCCCATGTTTTTACACCCAATGCTTCGCGCGCATAGAATTTGTTCCATGGTTCAGGTGTTTTGTAGCGGGTGATATCTAGCAACCCTTCATCCACCATCGCAAGTGTAAAGGTCATCTTGCGTTTTGATTTTTCCGAAATTTTGATTTTCACTTCTTGCCCCGGTTCAATTTCGTTGGCCATTTCAATGACGGGCTCCAAATGTGTTTTTGGGTTTTCGATTCCGATGGGGATGATGCCATACAAGCGAATCGGTAAATCGTTAATGGTTTGCGCATGCGGTTGCAGTAGTGTGACGTTCACAAAAATATTAGGCGTCATTTCTGCGGTAGCATCAATGGATAGTTTGTTTTCACCTTTCTTTGTTTCAATCCATCGGGTAGAAAGAATTTTACTTCCATTTTCGATAGAAACCAGTGCACGACCTTCTCCGCTACCGGGAATGGACAAATTTATTTTTTCACCTACGTTGTATTTTGTTTTGTCAGCGGCAAAGGTGAGGCGTGTAGCTGCGGTTTTGGTTTCATCTCGGCTATTGCGACCAAAATAGCCCGGCTGATCGACATAAATAATTTTGCCCGTGCAATGACCTGAGATGGGATCGCACACCTTGATATAGTACGTGCCCCAGTCGGCATTGGCAATGTTAAAAGACCAACTGGCTTTCCCACCAACGGTGTTGATAGATTCATTCGCGATCAAGCTTGAGCCATTGCCTTCTACGTAGTTCGCAATGTTATCGTAGGTATTATCCCACCACCAATATCTTTCCAGGCGATATAGGTTGACAGACACTTCGTTTCTGTCAACCGGTTTACCATCGATGTCCAAGAACACCAGATCTATTTTTTGAGGTGTATCGGTGTACAACATGCCGCTATATTCTTCCCCTTTCGGCACGCGAATGCCTGCGTAGGATTCAAAAGGATAGAAGGGAAGCGCGAATCGATCAATGCTGAAATTACCACTCTCTTCAAAAACTTTTCCTCTGAAAACGGCTGTCATGAACCCGGGGTAATTGCCCTCAGAAAGAGAAGCGCTCATCGAGGCGTTGCCATCGGCATTGGTGAATCCTTCAAAGAAAGTTTGTGTTTCAGAGTTGAAATTGGAAGAAGGCTCTTCAAAAACGAAGTCATCGTATTTTACAAAAGACGTATTGCTTTTGAGTACCGTAACATCAAATTCCGCTTTTAAATTTTTTCCGGGTGCGCCATGCAGCCACTTTACATTTAAATCTCCTTGTACTTGCCGGGAAGTAAGTCGCTCGCTGCCCAGATCTAAATTTATTTTTAAACGATTGGGTTTTACCGTCTCGATCTTTACAC
>JABFSY010000332.1 GCA_013140395.1 Cyclobacteriaceae bacterium | reverse complement strand
CCTATATGGAGGGCCGTGACTATGTGCTACCTGAAGATATCAAGGAAGTGGCGTTGGATGTGATGAACCATCGCATTTTGCTAAACTATGAAGCCGAAGCCGACAACGTAAAAACAGCAGATATTGTAAAAGCACTGTTGCAGAAGGTGCCTATCAGCAAGTAGGTTCAAGACTCAAGATTCAAAATTTGTTAGGAATTGGATGAGCGTCATTTTTGAATTTTGAATCTTGATTTTTGAGTCCATTACATTAACCAAACATTACTTTCTTTAATTTAAGATCAACAGAATGTTATGCGGTTTTGTCGCCTAACTGATTCAATTTCAGTGGTGATAGAACCAAGCACAATATTTCATTGCGCATCGAAGTAGTGTGCTAACAACCTTTAGCTTGTCCCCTCTTAACAATTTCATAACACTACCGACCAGATCAGGTAATATGACCTAGCGACCTTTGTGCAAATTAAATAGTTATGCAAAAGATCTACTTTTTGGCTTTAATGGTTCTTTCTCAGCTTGCTTTTTCTCAGAGCGGAACGATTAAAGGAAAGATAAAAGATGAAAAAACCGGGGAGGGCATTATTGGAGGTAACGTTATTATAGAAGGAACAGCCATTGGAGCATCTACCGATGTAGATGGTAATTATGTAATACCTAAAGTTAAAGCCGGAAAGTATAACATTCAGATCACATACGTTTCCTATAAAACTAAGGTTATTCCAAATGTAGAAGTGTACCCGGATCAAATTACAGTCTTGAACACAGGCATCGAAGAGGATGCCCTTGAATTAGAATCCGTAACCATAACAACTAAGGGGCATAACGACACTGAAATCTCAATCGTAAGTGAAATTAAAACAAGCCAGTTGGTGGTAGTTGGAATTTCGGCACAGCAAATATCAATGTCTCAAGATAGAGACGCAGCACAAGTAGTGAAACGCATTCCAGGCGTTACAATCTTAAACAACAAATTCGTAAACGTCCGTGGACTCAGCGAGCGTTACAGCACTGTATTGCTAAACGGTGTGATTGCACCAAGCACTGAAGTAGACTCAAGAGCGTTTGCTTTTGACTTGATTCCCAGCAATATGATTGACCGTATGCTAGTCTACAAATCCGGTGGTGCTGATCTACCTGGGGATTTTGCAGGAGCTGTAATCAATATTGCTACCAAGAGCGTGATTGATGAAAATGAGCTTTCGGTAAATTTCACAACTGGCTTCCGGGCGGGCACTACATTTGAGAATTTCAATACAGAGCGCGGAAGCAACACTGATTGGTTAGGTTTTGACAATGGCTATAGAGGTCTACCTAGTTCGTTTCCAGCTAATAATCTGTCTAGTTATAAATTAGACTCATATAGAAATAGGACATTAATAGCAAATGCAGGAACGAGTCTAAATAATAATTGGAACGCCATTCAAGGAACAGCTGCTCCTGATTTAAGAACCACCATTAACTTCTCAAAATCCGGCTCTATTGGCAAGATGAAGCTCGGCAACACTACATCATTAAGCTTTTCGAATACTCGCCAAAGGTTGCAGCAGGAGAATTTCTATTACGAGGGCTATAACGCACAACAAGGGGTAAATCCTAGCAGAAGATATATTTATAGGGATAATAGGGATGCAACCAATGCAAGAATTGGATTAATAAGTAATTTCATTTTGCAACTCAACCCTTCTCATATCTTTGAGTTTAGGAACCTCTTCAATCAGCAAGGGAGCAGTCAAGTCACTGCCAGAACAGGACAAGAAGATATTGTGAATTTTGAGGTTAACAATCTTGGTTTAAACTATTCCGAACGTTCTATTTACTCAGGTCAATTCAGTGGAAAACATGGCTTTTCAGATCGAGTCAATTTGAACTGGGTGTACGGGTTTTCTAACACAGACGCTAATCAGCCAGATTATAGAAGAATTAGATCACAACGGTCAATTGGTTCTACCGATCCATTCTCAATTGTGCCATCAACTGCTGGCAATGCTGGGGATGGACGTTTCTTCTCTAAGTTAAATGAGAAAGTACATAGCTTGTCTTTAAATTTGGATTATAAACTTAACCCAAGTGCCAACGAAAGCAGACAGTCAAAAATTTCTACAGGATACTATGGTGCGTTAACAGATCGTAGTTTCAGGGCTCGCACATTTTCATACTTTGCAAATAGCCCACTTCCATCAGAATCCTATCAAGTAAGCTTTAACCAAATTTATATTCCCGAGAACTTAGTTAACCCGAATGATGCTCCTAATACGGAAGGTAATCTTCCGAAATTTAGTATTGTTGAAGGAACTAATCGATCAGATGAGTATACAGCAGAAAACATTTATCATGCAGGATATTTGAACTTTTACAAGGCGATGGACAAGTTTAAAATGACCATTGGTACCAGGGTTGAGTACAATCAACAGAAGTTAAATTCTGCTGACGACAAAGGCCCCGTAAAAGTGAACAATCCAATAACCAGTTATTTACCGTTTGTAAATCTTTCATATAATTTTTCTGAAAAAGCCTTGGTGAGATTGGCCTATAGTAAAACACTTAACCGCCCTGTGTTTCGTGAGTTGGCACCCTTTAACTATTATGATTTTGATAGAAATGCCAATACCTACGGTTTCGACAGTTTAAAAATAGCGGATATCCACAATGTCGATTTGCGCTGGGAGAAATACCCTTCGGCATCTGAGAATATTTCGTTCGGGGTTTTTTACAAGCATTTTATAAACCCTATTGAAAGCCGCCTTCAGCAAGGGTCAAATATTATCTACACATTTATTAATGCTGAAACGGCAACTAGTTTTGGTGCGGAGGTTGACTTTAGAAAATCTTTAAATGGCATGACCAAAAGTGGTTTTGTCGATAAATTGAGTTTGGTGTTTAACGCAGCAGTTATAAAAAGCATGGTTACGTTACCAGCCAGGGCATCTAATCAAGATAAGGAAAGGGCGATGCAAGGCCAATCTCCGTATGTGATCAATGGTGGTCTTTTGTATAACAATATAGAAAGAGGCATTCAGGTAAATGTGGCCTATAATGTTTTTGGAAAACGAATTTTTGCGATTGGTGATTTCAATCAGCAGACTGGGATTGCGTTGAATCCCACGCAATATGAAATGCCTCGTAACCAAATTGACTTGACTATTTCGAAAGACTTTGGAAGAAAATTCAATGCAAAACTTGGCATACAAGATATTTTAAATGAAAAGTATCAGTTGATTCAAGATACAAACAGCGACAAACAGATAACTGGATTTGATGATCCGATTCAAATCTATAGACCTGGCCAATATATCACCCTAGGCT
>JABFSY010000278.1 GCA_013140395.1 Cyclobacteriaceae bacterium | reverse complement strand
AGGACGCTAATTCAATAATGCCCCGGATTTCCTCATTGATTTTTAAAGGAACCAATAATAAAGAGGTAGGATTTCCAGTTCCCAATCCTGAGGTAATCGTGACGTAGTTCTCTGGAATTTCTTTCACATAGACTGACTGCTTCTCTAAATAAGCCTGCCCTAGAAGACCTTGTCCAATATCAACGCGTTTCTCAAGATATTTTTTACGCTCATAGGCATAAGCAGCAACCAGTTCCAAATACACATCGCTTGGGTTATCTTCATTCACCAAAAAGAGTCCCCCCTGATTGGCATTAAGATATTTTACCGTGAACGAAATGAGTTCGTTACTAAGTTTATTTAAATCCGGTTGATTTCGTATAAGTGCGATGCATTTGGTCAAACCTTCGTTTGCCCATTGTCTCTCTTTCTCTTCTTTTTGTCGCGCTTCCAGTTTAGTCAAATTATCTTTTAATTCTTGTTCTTGCTCGGCCATTTTCAGTTTACTCTCTTCAGCAGCCTTAACTAAATCAAATGCCTTCTTTTCTGCCTCCTTATTTTGAAAGGCAAGTATCAATATACAACCGGCTCCAGAAACGATACTTATAACGATAACCATTTTGGCCAACAATCCGGTTACCATTATCTGAGTATCCAATTCCATCTCCAGCGAATCATTTAGCCAATCCATCGACAGCATGATAAAAAGCATAATTACACTCATGCCGATAAGTAATCCCTTTTCCCGAAAATCAAAAATCACAAAAATGACAAACGAAAAGCTAAGCATGATCATCGACAAGCCGGGAGTGACGCCTTCACCTTTATTACTAAGGTAGGCCTGATAGATCGAAGCAAGGCAAACGGGCACCAGTGAAATAACGATCCTAGCCAACGTGTGAAGTCTGACATAATTAAAAAATAAAGTAGATAGTGCTATTGGCACAGCCACAATCGGAAGAAAGGTTAATGGCGGAAAGAAAATGAGACTGATAAAGACAAATGGCAGTGCCACCAAAAAGGCAATGATCATTCCTATCATATTAGAAATGATAATCTTGCGTTGTAAGTACTCAGGATAATCTTCGTCTACACCCAAATTAAATATCTTCATATCATGATTTTGAATATTACTGAAAGGCTTCTACTAGCCTATAAAGTGTAAGTATTGATTCCTAAATATAGATAACTTAGTAAATACGATCCAATAGTTTAGTTGTCTATTCAAAGGGCGCAGAGACTGGAATAGCTGGTTTACGAACTCGCACGCAACCAGGCCACATTCCCCCACACAACAGGCCAGTCCTCTTATTACCCGGCCATCGATGGGCAGCCGGGCATTGAAGAACGAGCCATCGGCCAGAATTTAAATGAATGAACCAAAGGCAATCCTCACGAAACACTTTCATTACATGTTTAGCCAGGATGGCTACGTAAAACCCTATCTTCGTGCAACACAATAGTGTAGCTGTTAAACCTAGGTAACAATGAGCCTATTTGGGAAAATAAGACGGCAGTCATTTACTGGAAATAAATGCACGAACTATCGAGCAGCCTGGCTAATATTGATCGTCACCATTGCTAATTGACCACTTTATTTAGGGAATTGTCTAACTTTAATTTAAAATCACAAAAATGAAATTCAACCACCATACTTCACTTAAATGGGCATTGACTATTTTCTGTTGCAGTCTCCTATTTTCAGGATACGCGCAATCTTCTCTTTTTAGTTTTGAAAAATTCGTGAACGGAAAAGGCGACACGTTGCAATACCGACAACTTTTTCCGGACTATGACACGCTACGAAAATATCCGCTCGTTATTTTTTTACATGGATCAGGCGAGCGTGGGAAAGATAATGAAGCCCAATTAAAATGGGGAGTTAAAAATTTTGCTACAGATGAGAACATGAAAATGTATCCTGCGTTTGTTATTGCCCCTCAATGTCCAGCGAATGACGGTTGGAGCAATTTTTCAGAAAGTAAAAATAACAGTGTTCTTGTTTTGAAAAAGTCGCCTACCAAACCCATGGAACTAGTGATTGCACTGGTGTATGAGTTAACTAAAAAATTTCCTATTGATCCCAAACGAATATATATCACTGGTTTGTCAATGGGCGGTTATGGAACATTTGATGCCATTGAGAGATACCCGAATTTGTTTGCTGCCGCTGTTCCCGTTTGTGGAGGTGGCGATGTTTCATTGGCGTCTTCCATCAAACACATTCCTATTTGGATTTTTCATGGTGCGGACGATTCAGTCGTACCGGCAGCCTTTTCACGAAACATGGTTGAAGCACTAACAAAAGCCGGTGCACATCCCGGGTATACACAATACCCTGAAGTGGGGCATTTTTCATGGATTGCCGCTTACAACGATCCCTTATTGATGGCATGGTTGTTCAGGCAACGGAAAAACTAATAGCGTACTACTCCTCACAGTCTGGATGCAATTTTGCACGCCAGCCAAAACATATTCCGGACTAGATGGATCTCAAGTTGCGATTTTTGCAACTTGAAAAATAACTTTTTTCGTCTGACTCGGGCTTTCCAGTGGGTTCTACAAGACGATTCACTTCGATCCGGAAAGTTAATAACTCCGGATGCAATGAGTTCTTCGTCAAATCCAGACGAATTGACTGACTCAGTAAGAAGGTATCTGATTCAATTCTAGTGCAGCTAAATAAGCTGCGAGTATTCCCTGCAAAATGATGTACAGGTATCCAATAACGCCTGAAGCAACGAGGAAAATAGCAAGTTGGCCGTAACGTTCTATAGGTGCGACTAAATCAGAAAAATGAAGTCGCTGATCAATACTTAGCATAAATGATCTCATAGCGGATAGGTTTAGGTTATGTGAAGATAAGAAAAAATCCGATATATCCTATTGAAAGAAGTTTAGTCAAAGTAGATCTTCGGCCAATCCTAATATCTACAAACACAGAACAAAACACCTTACTTTTGGGTTAGAAGAAAGACTGTTTCTCATGACAAAGCCCAAAATTAAAATTGATGTCGTTTCGGATGTGGTGTGCCCATGGTGTTACATTGGCAAAAGAAGGTTGGAGAAGGCAATTGCTCAAGTGGCTGACCAAGTGGACGTAGAATTAGAATATCACCCCTTCGAACTTAACCCCGATATGCCAACGGAGGGCCGTAATCAAAAAGAATATCTGACAAAAAAATTTGGTAGTGAAGCGAAGTACCAACAAATAGTTGGCCACGTAACAGACGTAGCTGCGCAGGAGGGCCTGAAATTTGATTTCGAAAAACAGGTTGTTTCACCCAACACACGAAACGCCCATCGCCTCATATGGCTTGCAAAAAAACAAGACAAGCAAATCGAAATGAAGGAGACATTGATGAAAGCCTACTTTGAACAAGGCATCGATTTAACCAAAATGGAAAACCTTATTTCAATTGCTACGCAAGTGGGTCTTGACCCTGAGAAAACAAAATCATTCCTCAACTCTACCGAAGGAATGGCTGAAGTAACAACTTCGGAAATGCAAAATGCCCAGCGCGGCATTAGTGGCGTTCCATTTTATATTATCAATAACCAATATGGCGTTTCAGGAGCACAACCGAGCGAAGTTTTCGCAAAAGCTCTTCTTGAAATCAGCGCAGAAAATATGTCAGACGGCCAAGCTTGTGATATTAAATCCAAGGAATGCTGAAATCCTAAATCGTAGTTCCATAGATCATAATTCGAAATAAGAAACGCTTCCTACCTGCCAAAATCATCCTGCACCCGAACAATATCACTTTCGTCCGAGGGGTTTTTAGCATCAGTGTGTCTCCAGATTTCGGCAATCATCCCCCACCCTTCCGGCAAACCAATCAAACGATGACGTTGGCCTTGCTTGAGTTGAATAATCTCTCCGACTACAAACTTATGTAATGGTCCTTCCTCATCGGTTTCGCTGGTCACTACCCCGGCCACGCCAGCAGCCAGTTTCCATATTTCTGCGCGCCTGTGGTGGTATTGCCACGACAGCCGTTGGCCTGGCGCTACAATCAAAATCTTCGGACTAAGTTTGCCGGAAATAGTGAGGTCTTCTTTTTTTAAATGCGGAAAATAGAGTTGGATGAACCGATCAGCTAACGACTCTTCCAGTACAAAAAAACCACCCCAGGGTCGGGAAAAATCTTTTGAGGCAATGACTAACTCCACCTCACCCAAGTAAGCCTCTACCGACTTCATGACGTCTTCCTTGGAGGTTGTTTTCGACAAATTAACGTTTATCATTTTATTCCGGTTTTACTGGTTGAGCGCAAAATACTAACCCAATGCTGATAACCCAACTCGTTGAGATGTAAGCCGTCTGTTGCATACTTGGCATCCATCAGCCCGTTGGCATCCAAAAATTTGGAATACAAATCTACATAGGTAAACTTCATTTTATCGGCATACCGCTGAAGTTGGGTGTTGATGGTAAGGATGCTGGATGCCTTACCTTTAAAATTGGGTATGAAATTTTTAAATGTTTCGTTGGTGGGCAAAATGCTTTGCACAAATACTTCAGTGCTGGGCGAGCCCGATCGAATTTTGCTGACAATGGAAAACAGATTCTCTAAAATAACTTCATCGGGTGTTTTGCGTGATAGGTCATTGATCCCAATTAATAGAAAAACCTTTGAAGGCTGTCGCTTAACAATATCATCAAGTCTGTTGATTACCCCAAAAGTTACATCACCCGAAATCCCCCGATTGATGACGGTAGAATCTTTTAACAACCTTTTCCAATTACCTCCTTCTGTAATGCTATTTCCAAGCATGATGACTTTACCTTTCACAATGGGCTGCTTCTTGAACTCAGCAAGCCGCTTCGTATAATGCTCTGGCAAATTCGGTAGCGTATCATAATTACGCTTCTGAGCGATCAATTCAAGTTGACCGAACATCGAGCAAATCAATACTAAAATCCCAACTATAGGCTGTCTTCGCATTCTAAATTCTATATTCTAACTTCTATATTCTGACTTCAAATTTTTTACTCTCATGCCGCCTCACTTCTTCACATCAATCTTAGCCTTCTGCCCTCCCCCAATCTCCACTACAGAAGATCCATACACACGAATGGTAGACTTAATGAAATCTTCTTCATTGGCTTTGTAAATATTGTCTACATATTTCTGCGGATTTCTATCGATGTAAGGAAACCAGGTGCTGTGAATTTGCACCATCACCCGATGTCCCTTTTTAAACGTGTGTAATATATCTTGCAGTGGCACGTTCACTTCGGTAATTTCATTTGCTTTGAAAGGTTCGGGCTTCTCATAACTATTCCGGAATCTTCCTCTGAATGTTTCATGCCGAACGAGTTGTTGATAGCCACCCATAATTATGTTGGCCGGATTATGTTTTGTATCATTTGGCATATCATTTGGATAAACGTCAATCAATTTCACAATAAAGTCGGCATCTGTGCCGGTCATCGATACTTTTAACTTGGCTATGATCTCCCCTGCCAGGGTAGCATCTTCTGAGAGTGGCTCTGATTGAAACGTAACGACATCAGGTCTGCTAGCGGCCACACGTTGGTCGTCACTCATAAACCTACGCGGTGTAAAAACAAGCCCTTCTGTTTGCGAAGTGTAAGGCACTGGTTTAGCCGGGTCACTGATGTATTCAAACACACCATCCGTTTTTGTGGGTTCATTGATTGACAACTTTCCCTTCTCTCCAAAATACAGTTTGAAGGGCTGAATTTCCTTGGGAGGCCATTCAGTAAATTGCTTCCATACTTTCAACCCGCAGTCGAACATATACGCTTCCGGTAATTTGGGTTGAGCACCCTCCTTTAACGTTGTATTAAAAAACTTCCGTTCTATTTCGCGTTGATAAAACGTAGAAATGCTATCGCCAAAATAAATGTGGTTCACTTGCTGGAAGCCGCGCTCGCGAGCCCAATCTCCGTGACTCCACGGGCCCATGACGATGGTGTTGTAGGTAGACGGGCTGCTGCTCTCAATTTTCTTATAGATATTGAGTGGGCCATATAGATCTTCTGCATCGAACCAACCACCAACAGTCATGATGGAATGCTTCACGTTGGTGAGATGAGGGAGCAAGTTTCTCTTTTGCCAGAATTCATCATAGTTTGGGTGATCAACAATTTGTTGCCAGAAGAAATTGTCCTTGTGATATTTCTCAGTAGCGTTTTTCAACGGTCCTATTTCCAAGTTAAAATTGTAACCATCTTTCGGCTGCTGTGCATAAAATCGCATAATCTTGTCATCATACCAACTTTTGTTGGTTGGCTTGTCATGCTGATAGCCAAATACCGCCATGGCTGCAATGTAGCTTTGTAAGAAAGCACCCTGATGGTGAAAATCGTCAAAGAAAAAATCAGAAATGGGTGCTTGTGGGGAAGAAGCTTTTAAGGCTGGATGCGCATCCGGAATTGCCGCAGCTGTATAAAAGCCAGGATAGGAAATACCCCACTGCCCAACTCTTCCATTATTACCTTTCACATTTTTAATCAACCAATCAATCGTATCCCAGGTGTCCGAGGCTTCATCCGTAGCCGTTTTATTTTTCCGGTCATTGCCTGGAATATTAGGCGTCATATTGTCAAACACCCCTTCGCTCATCCAACGGCCGCGCACATCCTGGTAAACAAAAATATAGCCGTCATGCATCAAATACTTTGAAGGCCCGAGCGACTTCTCGAACTTAGTAGCCCCATAAGGTTCCACACTGTAGCACGTTCGCTGCATCAACATCGGGTACGTCTTCGATTTATCTTTGGGCGTATAAATCGCTGTAAACAACTTGATCCCGTCCCTCATCGGAATTTGCACTTCTGTTTTATCGTAAAACTGCTTTACGTAGGTGGAGTCCGGCATCTGAGCAAACAAAAGGTTTGCGCCAAAGAGAAGGATCAGAAAGAATAGTGTTTTCATAAAACAGGTGGTTAGTAGCGAAGGCCTCGTTATTGGCTTTCGAGAATGTGAAAAGTAGTAATATCGTGCCCTAAACGCAAAGGAATGTTGACAAACGGGAAATTTAAATCAACTATTTTTACGCCATGAAATTATTTGTTGCACTGTTGGGGATTCTTCTAAGTTCGCTGGCAACAGCGCAGTCATCCAACGAAACAATTATTGCGTTTGGCTCGTGCGATGACGAGGAAAAGCCCCAGGAGATGTGGAAAGAGATTATCGCTCAAAAGCCCTCGCTATGGATTTGGGGTGGAGATAACGTTTACGCCAACGATGGGGAAGGTTCAGCTGGCCTCAAAAAAAGGTATGACAAGCAAAAATCCAATCCAGACTATCAACAACTGCTAAAGAATTGCGCGGTCACTGGTACTTGGGACGACCATGATTACGGTACAAATGACGGAGGGCGATTTTTTCCACGAAAAGAGGAGAATAAGAAACCATTGTTGGATTTTCTTGGTTTTGACAAAACGAACCCCGTGTGGAGTCATGCCGGTGTGCACAACTCAGCAACCATTGGAACCGGCCACCAAAAAATCAAGATCATCAACCTGGATACACGAAGCTTTCGCGATACAACTTACAAAGTCTACAAAATTGATTCACTTACGAAAAAACAAACGTATGACTTCTATCTAAATCAAACAGGTGATGTATTAGGAGAAGAACAGTGGCATTGGTTGGAAGGCGAGTTAAAGACCAGCGAAACAGGCTTATTCATTATTAACTCTAGTATTCAGGCAATAGCAGAAGATCACCGGTTTGAAAAATGGGCTAACTTCCCTTTGGCGCGGAAGCGCCTTCTAAACCTGATCGCATCTTCTCAAAAAAATGTACTAATCATCAGTGGTGATCGGCACATCGCAGAGTTCTCACAACTTGAACATCCAGACATAGCCTATCCATTGGTTGATTTTACGTCTAGTGGCCTCACCCATACCTGGTCAGAAGTATGGGAAGAAAAGAACAGGCATCGCATCGGAGAGTTGGTTATTCAAAAAACGTTTGGGCTGGTTAAAGTAGATTGGTCCTCCGGATCACCCAAAGTCGTTCTCCAGAGCCGTGGTTTAGGGGGTGTCATCTATGGAGAACACGAAATCCGGTTCCCATCCAAAAAATAATTTAACAAAGACGTAAACATTTATTTATCTGGCGTGTTCAACATGTCGATTTCTAAATCTATTTTTGCGCCCTGAAAAACAAAAACACTATGAAAACTCAAAAATCAATCATTTTAGTAGCAATTTTTGCTGCTTTCGCTTTTATCGTAACTAGCTGTGGTGACGGTGGAAAAGCTGCCAAAGAAAAAGCAACTCAAGATTCAATCCGCATAGCAGATTCAACTGCTCGCGTGAAATTCGTAGCAGATTCTATTGCTGCTTTGCCTAAGTCAATCGCTGAAACTGCAGTAAACACTCCTAACCTTAGCACGTTAGTAGCTGCTTTGACTGCCGGAGAATTGGTAGAAGTATTCAAAGGAACAGAAGCTTACACTGTGTTTGCACCGACCAATGATGCTTTTGCTGCGGTTCAATCAACCGTGGATATGCTTTTGAAGGCTGAGAACAAATCTAAACTTCAGAATGTATTGAAGTATCACGTGGTTGCTGGCACTGTGAAAGCTGCTGACTTGAAAGATGGCCAAGAACTTACTACCCTACAAGGTGAGAAGATCAAAGTTTCTTTGAAGGATGGCAAAGTTTACGTGGGTGGTGCTGAAGTAACCAACCCAGATGTGGCTGTGAACAATGGTGTTGTTCACATGACCAACAAAGTATTAGTGCCTAAGAAGATGTAATTCAATTACGATTTCTTCCAAGCTTGAAAAACCCTGACCGAAACGTCAGGGTTTTTCTTTTTTCAACGAGGACAAAAACCCTTTCACCGGAATCAAATTGCCGTTCTGCCAATTTATAGTCATCTTTCTGGCTTGTAATTCGATAAATGGCAGACCAAAAGAAGTATACTCTTACTGTAGGCATCACCCTGGTAATCGCTAACATGATTGGAACGGGTGTTTTTACTTCACTCGGTTACCAGGTCGGTTCTATTCCGTCCGGTTTTGTCATTTTAGTCTTGTGGGCGATCGGGGGCGTTGTAGCCCTTTCAGGAGCCTTTACCTATGCGGAGATTTCTACAACCCTACAAAAATCAGGTGGAGAGTATCACTATCTGGGTAAGATTTTCCATCCGGCCTTAGGTTTTGTAAGTGGGTGGATGAGCTTGTTGGTAGGTTTTGCGGGCGCGATATCGGCCGTTGCATTGGCCATTGGCGAATACTCACACACATTGCTTGGTGTCTCCAATAAATTAGTTGCCATTGTCGCCATCATTTTAGTTTCTACCGTGCACTGGTTTGGAGTAAAGACAGGCGGGGCTGTTCAGAACTTTCTCACCTCCATGAAGCTTTTGTTGATTCTCTTCTTCTGCATTGCGCCCTTTTTCGTGGCTGATGAGATCAAATCGGGTATCAGTTTTTGGCCTCAGCCAGGCGACACCGATTTAATCCTCAGCGCAAGTTTTGCTGTGTCGCTTGTGTTTGTCGTGTATGCGTATACAGGGTGGAACGCAGCCGCTTACATTGCTGGCAATTTAGAAAACCCATCCAAGAATCTACCACGTTCACTAATCATAGGTACACTTACCGTTACCGTGGTTTATTTGGCTCTCAATGCTATGTTTTTGTATTCGGCTACTTTTTCGGAGCTCAATGGCAAGAATGATATCGGTAATGTAGTTGCCTATAAACTCTTTGGTGACAAGATCGGGTTGGCTTTTTCTTCCGTATTTAGCATTGCCTTATTGTCGACATTGAGTGCCATGACAATTGCTGGTCCCAGAGTGCTAGAGGCAATGGGTGACGACTACCCCAAGTTAAAAACCTTTGCAACAACCAATCGGTTTGACATGCCTTACCTCGCTATTTTAACACAAGCAGGGTGGGCCATTTTTTTAGTATTGGTTAGTTCATTCAAAGAAATCATACAATACATATCTGTTAGTCTCTCTATATTCTCGATGGCTACGGTATTGGGTATTTTCATTCTCAGACGAAAACATTCTGCCGAAAAACGAGTCTATTCTGTTCCCTTCTATCCGCTGCCTCCCATCATCTTTTCAGTCTGTACGTGTTGGATGATCTACTACGTCACTGAAAACGACCCATTGATTATCGTTTATTCATTGGCTACAATGGTTCCGGGATTAATCATTTATTTTGCTATTTCTAAAAAAAACATTTGATGAAAAACAAATACCTAGTAACGATTTTACTAAGCAGCATTTTAATCTGGGCTTGCACCGACAAGAAAGAAACCTCCTCTGCTTCGGGCACTGATTCCCTGGCTGTTGCCGACACAACCGCCATAAACGCAGATACCCTTACCACCAATGAGCCGATCATCAATGACGTGGTGAAGGATACTGTTCTGGACAATGCCGCTCGTTTTATTGCGGGTCTTCCTCAACTAACTGAAAATTCATTCACAGCACTGCAGGCCGACAAATATTGGAAAGAATACCAAACCTCTATGGACGCAAACTGGGACAAAATGTACAAGACGAGGCTGAGTAAAATGGCTGCCTGGGAGAAAAGTACCTTCTCAACTTCCATCGATGATTCGCTTTCGCTCTTCTATCCCTTTTCCGGACCGGATTTCCTCCATGCCTTTTACCTTTTCCCACACTCAAAAGAGTTTGTAATGGCTGCACTGGAGCCCATTCGAGAAGTGGTCCCACTCGATACTATTTCAGAGAAAAACAGAGACGAGTTTTTAGATAGTTTAGGGAATTCACTTCGTGATATTTTCAACAAAAGCTATTTTATCACCACTCATATGCAAAACGACCTGAAGCAGGTCAAAGGCGTGTTGCCTCCACTCTACTTTTTTATCGAGCGCTCTGGTCATGAACTGTTAGAACAGAAATTCTTTACATTGAACGAAGACGGAACCGAGAAAGAAGTGAAAGGAAGTCAAATCCATTGGCAAAAAACACCTGGAGTAAAATTGATTTTTAGAGATCGCGTTACACTCGAAATCAAAACCTTGTATTACTATTCCATTAGTATTTCTAACGCAGGGTTAAACGACCGACCCGCATTTGTGAAATTTATCGAACAACGGGCACCGGTAAACACCTTCGTGAAATCGGCTTCTTACCTCATGCACAAAGAAGCGTTTACAAAAATAAAAACGATCATTCTTAAAAACAGCAACCATGTGTTTCAGGATGATACCGGAATGCCGTACAAGAACTTTAAAAACAAACTGGAATGGACCGGGCAATTCTATGGCGAATACATTAAACCTGTAAAGGATTTTAGTTCTGAATTGTACCAAGCCGACCTTGACTCCGCCTACAAGGCCGGTGGAAAACGAGATTTGCCCTTTTCATTAGGCTACCATTGGAGTACGAAAAAGCAAAACTATATGCTTTTCAGCAAGGCAAAACTAGCCCCCAATCGATAGTGAGTGTAAAAAAGCGTCAAGAAAGGGCGCTTTTTTACTGATGTTATTTTTAGATATGCCTAAATATTATTTTTTGATCGGCTAATTATTTAAATTTGCCAGTCTAAATAATTAAATGAGGGTTTTTTACTTCATTGTCTTTTGTTTCACTAGCCTATACGCCTTCTGCCAAACGGCAACAGGTCGTATTGCAGGTCGGCTCACACATCAAAATAGCCCGATCGAGTTTGCTCATATCGTGCTACTGAATAGCACCTACGGAACGACTTCTAACGAGAAAGGTGACTTTGCACTAGATGCTATTCCGGCTGGGCATTACAAACTTCAGGCTTCCAGCATTGGCTATCAAACGCACACGGTCAACGTCATCATTAAAGCGGGGGAAAGTCGAGTAGGCAAGGGGAATTTCGCCCCAAGCCTCTCACAGAACCGTACGTGATGATCTCCCATCATACGGCTCCTGTTGTACATAAAGTTATGCTCCTTGAAAACCATGCTGCCAATGCACAAAG
>JABFSY010000478.1 GCA_013140395.1 Cyclobacteriaceae bacterium | reverse complement strand
CGAAAGTTTCATACTTCCTTTGTCCGTAATTTTCTCGCTGCCCGCTGGTATTTTCGGTTCGCTCCTACTTTTTCACCTGGCAGGTTTACAAAACAACATTTATGCGCAAGTAGCTCTCATTATGTTGATTGGGCTATTGGGCAAGAATGCAATTCTCATTGTAGAGTTTGCTGTTTTAAGACAAAAAGAGGGACTCAGTATTTTAGAGGCAGCGGTTGACGGAGCCGTTTCTCGCCTCCGTCCTATATTGATGACTTCGTTTGCTTTCATTGCAGGATTGATCCCTTTGTGTGTCGCCTCTGGTGCGGGATCAATGGGTAGTCGCTCCATTGGAACCGCTGCTGCTGGTGGCATGTTGTTCGGGACGATTTTTGGAGTGATTATCATCCCTGGACTCTACGTGGTATTCGCCAGCATTGCCGAAAGGCTCTCCAAAAAAGAAAATAAATCAGTGACTGTTGTTGAATCTCATTTGTAAATTCTATGTACTTCAATTCATATAAAATAGTAGTTGTTTGCATTCTTGCTATTTTTCTGAGCGGATGCAAGTTGGCGGAAAATGTACCCGAGCCGAATCTCGCCAAAATGCCAGAGCAATTTCAACCACTGGAGATACCAACTGAAACCCAATCGCTTTTGGCTTGGCGAGAGTATTTTAAAGACTCTTTATTGGTCGGGTATATCGAGGAAGCACTAAAAAACAACCTCGATTTAAAGATAGCTTTGCAACGAGTGAATATGACTCGAGCCAACGTGAGCATGGCAAAAGGTGCGCTATTGCCTTCACTAAATGGAGTCACTTCAGTTGGTCAGCAGCGATTTGGTGAATACACCATGGATGGCGTGGGCAACTTTGACACCAACTTGTCTGGCAACGTGCCTCCAGAGAGAAGAATACCTGTAAATATGCCTGACTACTACCTGGGTTTTCAAAGCAGTTGGGAAGTTGCCGCCTGGGGTAAACTTCGCAATCGAAGAAAGGCAACAACCGCGAGGTTCTTTGCCAGCGAAAAAGCGCAACACCTTATACAAACCATGCTGGTTGCCGAAGTGTCACGACATTACTACAACTTACTTGCTCTCGATAATAAGCTATTGATCATTCAAGAGAATATCTTGCTGCAGCAGACTGCTGTCACTCTCATTCAGGCGCAGAAAGCCGCAGGTCGTGCTACGGAACTAGCCGTAAAACAATTCGTTGCACAATTGTTGAATACACAAAGTTTGGAAGCGCTGGCTCAACAAGAAATCATTCGCCATGAAAATGAATTGAACCTATTGCTTGGTCGCTTTCCACAACAGATTGTGAGAGGCGAATCCATTTTAAAGCAGACACTGCCACGAGAATTACAAATAGGTATACCCTCTCAGCTATTGATCCAGCGTCCTGACGTACGGCAAGCGGAATTTCAACTTCTTGCCTCGCGGCTTGATGTGAAAGCAGCAAGATCGGCATTTCTACCTTCCATAAATCTGATAGCCGGTCTAGGCTTACAATCCTTTACAACCAACGTGTTGTTTAACACACCTACCTCAACGGCCTACGCCATCTTGGGAAGTTTAACAGCTCCCCTGTTTAACAGAAATATGATCCGTTCAGAGTATCGTAAAGCATCGGCTTTACAACTTGAATCTTTTTACGCCTATCAGCAGAGTATTTTGAACGCCTATCAAGAAGTATCTACTCAGTTGAATAAAATCGATAATCTTCAAAGGTCCTTTCAATTTAAAGCGCAAGAAGTGACGACATTGGAAGAAGGGGTAGCCACTTCCACTGATTTATTTGTTGCCGGACTAGCTTCTTATCTGGAGGTAGTAACAGCCCAGAAAAGCGTGCTTGCCGCTGAGCTTGATGCTATTGATACCAAGCAACAGCAGTTCAATGCAACTATTGACTTATACCGTGCGTTGGGCGGGGGTTGGAACTAGTCTGAAGCAGCCCTAAAGTTGAACGAAAAAACTTTGTTTTATAAAATAAAAGCCAAACCAGTTTACTGGTTAGGAAAAATGTGCTAAAATTGGAGGTTAAACCTAATACCCATGAAATTAACCCGTTTAAGCCTCTATCTACTTTTTATTGCAACAGCCTCTTTATTAGCTTCTTGCGGTTCTTCAAACAAGCAAGAAGAACAAAATTCTGATGAGTTCAAGCAAGCCGAGGAGTCATTGAAAGACCAAATCAAAGATGTCGTTTACAACATCCCCTCTCCTTCTGAGATACCTTATTTGTTGCAAGCAACGGGGGCTGAGTTTAATCAGAGCCTCTTGAATGACCGCAAGAAAGTCGATCAGTACATGACCAGAACTGACAAAGCAGCTTTAAATTTAGGCGCCTATGTAGCAGATATTGGCTACTTGAGTTCTTATGATAAAACGCAAGAAGCCATTGACTACCTGAGTGCGGCAAAAAAGTTGGCTGACAACTTGGGGGTGATTGGCTCTTTTGATACTGAGGTTTTAAAACAGTTTGAGGCAAACATATCAAACAAAGATTCATTGGCCTCTTTATTGAACAATGCGGTTCAGAAAACAGACAAATATTTGAAAGACGATAGCCGTAACAAATTAGCAGCGATGATGGTTACTGGAAGTTTTATTGAAGGCCTTTCCATTTCTACAGGCTTGATCAAGTCTTACCCAAAAGATCTTTTAAAGGATGATCAACGGAATTTGATTCTTACGCCTCTTATTAGGATAATACTTGAGCAAGAAAAATCGGTTGATGAGCTAGTGAAAATGTTGAGTACCGTTGAACAATCCGCCCCTGTTACTACTATTCAGGCAGACCTTGCTGCTCTACAAGCCAGCTACCGTGCCCTTAACATCGAAGAACAAATCAAAAATAACCGCTCGGCTATGGTACTCACCGACAAGCATTTGATTGAAATCACTAAGATTGTCGAAAAGATGAGAAAAGACATTACCGACTAATCTTATTCGATTTAAAAAAAAGGGATTGGTGAAAACCAATCCCTTTTTTTGTTTCTAATAGCGTCTCAACTTTCGTACTTTTATAAACCTGTTTAACCCTACTGTATGAGTGAGCCCGTTCTAAAAGCTATCATGAAATTGTTTGCGATGGTCGCAAAAGAAGACTCCGTTACTACACAAGAACGGGACTACATTCAAGCCTTTTTGGCCGACCATGTGGGTCGCAAATCGATGGAAAATCACTTACAGCTTTTTGATGAGTATGCCAGAGAAACATCTGAGAAATTGACGGGGGGTAACCAAGAAGAGAGCATCTTAAAAATCTGTGCCTCTATCAACGAGGAAATGGCTCAAAAGCAGAAAATAGTAATCATGC
>JABFSY010000245.1 GCA_013140395.1 Cyclobacteriaceae bacterium | reverse complement strand
TCGTAAACAGCCACATACCCTGGATCTTTTGGGATCGTGATTACTGCAGGATAGGTCACTTTAGAGGCTGCGTGCGAAATAGTTTCTCTACCATTTAACAGATAGTTGACATTTAGACCCAGTACAGCACTCAGTCTAAAAAATGCAAAATCGTTGACGTGTAGCTTGAGTGCGATCGGGAGACTAATGTAATCCATTTGGATATCGCGTGTGCCAATCTCACCTGCAATTGAATTTCGAATGCTGAACTGCTGCCCCACCTGTAAATAGCACGGTGTTAAAACAAAACCGTAACCAACCTTATCGTATCCGTAAGAAAAACCAACAGGGGTTGTGCGAAAGGTTAGCTGGCCAAAATAGCGTGGGTCCTTTGAAAGTCCTTCATCCATAGTAACAGGGAAGTTAAACCCCCCAAATAACCCGAAGGCTTCGATATTTTGCGCGTTGGAGTGGGAAAAAGACAGTGCCATGACAACAATAATTATTGCTTTCAGGGTCCCCACAATAATGGTCGATTTTTCAGCTTCGAACAGTAAGCTTTTGGCCATTTTTAACTATGTCTTAGTTAACAAAACTAAGACAATTACTGAAATCATGGGGCCTTTTTTCGCCCTGGTGCAGTATTTTTGTGCTTTTTATACTCATCTTGCAATTCATGGCAGACGGTCAATTTTGGCGCTTCAAGGTTCGTTACAATATCTACGTTGCATTGATCCTCAGTCTATTGTTGGTCATGATACTCTATTCGTTGAGCAGGGTAGGATTTTTCCTTTTTAATAGGGCGTTTTTTCAGGGCATGGATGCCAATCGATTTCTCACCATTGCAGCGGGTGGCTTGCGATTCGATCTGTCCGCCACGCTCTATTCCAACTCGTTGTTCATCTTGCTGATGATCGTTCCATTTACTTTTCGATTTTCTGCCTGGTATAAGGTTGTACTAAAATGGGTCTTCATTGTTTGTAATACGATTGCTTTTGCTGCGAACTCTGCGGACATCATTTATTATCGGTTCACACTTCGAAGAACTACGCTCAGTGTTTTTAATCAATTCGAGAATGAAACGAATTTAGGTAAACTATTTTTTAGGTTTTTGATTGACTACTGGTATGCTTTTTTCTTTTTTTTATTGTTGGTGGGTTTGTTGGTGTGGGGATACAACAAAATACGCTTCGAGGGTCCGCAAAGCAAAAAGCCGTGGTTGTTTTATGGACTAAATACCTTGGCCATGTTGGTAGCGGTCGGGCTTTTTATTGGCGGAGCGAGAGGTGGTTTTCGCGAAAGCACTCGTCCGATAACGTTAAGCAACGCTGCGGCATATGCCAAAGAGCCAAACGATGTTAATTTGGTTTTGAATACCCCTTTTGCACTGATGCGTACGGCAAAGGCAAACGTCATTAAGAAGGTTCATTATTACGAGTCACAGCAAGAGTTAGAAAAGTATTTTAATCCGCTAAAGACACCAACCGACTCATCTAGGTTTAAAAGTAAAAATGTGGTTGTTATTATTTTGGAGAGTTTTTCGAAGGAGTTTGTTGGAGCGTATAATCAATCGTGGGAAAAAGAAGGTTATAAAGGGTACACACCTTTTCTAGACTCGCTTATTTCTCATAGCCAATCATTCAAGTACTCAATGGCAAACGGTCGAAAGTCGATTGATGCAATGCCTTCCGTGATATGCTCTGTTCCATCCATCGAAGTGCCTTATGTGCTCTCACATTTTTCGGGAAACAAAGTGAATAGCCTTCCGATTCTACTAAAGGAAAAAGGATATTACACCGCCTTTTTTCATGGAGCTCCCAACGGATCAATGGGCTTCGATGCATTTGCCAACCAAAGCGGTTTTGCCGACTATTTTGGAAAAGATGAATATGGAAATGACCATGACTATGATGGAATATGGGGAATTTGGGATGAAAAGTTTTTACAATACTTCTCTAAAAAGATGAGTGGATTCAAGCAGCCTTTCTACACCACGTTGTTTACAGTCTCTTCTCATCATCCGTACCAGTTGCCTGAGGAATATCAAAATAAATTTAAAGGTGGCTCACTGCCAATTTATAGAACAATTGAATATACGGATTGGGCGCTCAAGCGGTTTTTTCAAACAGCCTCTAAGACGGATTGGTTTAAGAATACACTTTTTGTTATCACTGCTGACCACGCATCTGCCGAAATTCAATATCCGCAATACAATACCGCCTGGGGCTATTTTTCAATTCCCCTTATTTTTTATGAACCGGGTCGGGAAGTTGTTGGTATGAAGGATGAGTTAGTTCAGCAGGTTGATATTTTGCCTTCTATCTTAGGTTATTTGGGCTACGACCAACCTTACGTTGCGTTTGGGCGCGATGTATTTAGTGCCGAGGAACGCCCTTTTGCCTTCAATTATCTAAACAACACGTATCAGTTTTTTCAAGGGAACTATCTTCTTCAATTTGACGGGCAGAAATCAATTGCATTATTTGACTTTAAAGCGGATCCATTTTTAAAGAACAATGAAATGAACGCACTGCCGGATACGGTTTCTAACATGCAGGCAAGGCTGCGAGCCCTTATACAGCAGTACAACAACCGAATGGTAGATGACAACCTAACAAAGGAAGGAAGTCAATTGGACGTTTTGTCTAAAAAGAAAAACTAAGCCACCTCTTATTGATCCTATTAAGCGAGATTATGATAAACGTTTTGAACGTCATCATCTGCTTCTAATGCCTCGATGCATTTGAGTACCTCATCTTGCTCAGCCTCTGTTAATTCTTTCGTGCTGTTAGGAATATAATTGAGTTCAGAGCTTTTTGCCTCCAGTTTTTTGGATTCCAGGAATTTAGACATGTGACCAAACTCAGTGAATTTTGTGTAGATGATAGTCTCTTCCGCGTCCCGTTGAATATCTTCGGCACCTGCATCGATCAAGTCTAATTCTAATTCATCTAGGTTTAGTTTAGATGGTTCGAATTTAAATACTCCCTTCCGTTCAAACATAAATGAGACGGATCCGGAATTGCCCATTGTGCCATGATTTTTAGAAAACTGTAGTCGGATATTTGCCACTGTTCGGGTCGGGTTGTCTGTGGCGCACTCAACAAGTACGGGCACCCCATGCGGTGCGTAGCCTTCATACACGATTTCTTGAAAATCTTTCTCTTCTTTCGATGATGCACGTTTAATAGCTGCATCAACCCGATCTTTCGTCATATTCGCACCCTTTGCATTTCGAATCGCCATTCGCAGCTTGGGGTTGTTATCCGGATTGGGGCCATTGGCCTTCACCGCCATCGCAATATCTTTTCCTATCCGCGTAAAAGCTTTGGC
>JABFSY010000333.1 GCA_013140395.1 Cyclobacteriaceae bacterium | reverse complement strand
ACGACCAAGGCCTTGTGGCTTTTAAGACTCTCGCATTCGATGATGGCGTTAATTTTCCAGCGGGCCTCCCCGCGGTGCGTACTTCACCCGACCATGGAACCGCCTATTCTATTGCCGGGAAAAATCTTGCTGACGAATCCTCGATGCGCCAGGCAATCTACATGGCGTGCGATATTGTGAAGACCCACCAGGAGCAATTGGTAGAAAAATAGTATTCATTCACCGTTGAATCTGACAATTGGCGGCAGTGGAAAGTTGATTTGTTTAAGATTTTATAGAGTTTTGACGACAATGGATATAGTGACCAAAAAGCAACTCAATATTCTTATTCAGCTTGCCGAAGCAGATAAGCATTTTGCAAAAGCCGAGAGAGAATTGATTTTTAGGCTGGCAAAAGACAGAAATTTTTCCGAAGAAGAGGTCAACTCCTTGATCAGGAATCCTGAACCAATTGACACCCTGGGTGCGCTGTCTAATGAACAGAAACTTAACTACCTCTATACCTGTCTGGATTTGATTCATGTCGACAATAAAGTATTCGAAAGCGAGCTTACATTCTGCAAGAGCATTGCAATCAAGCTTGGATTTAAAAAAAATGTGATCGACTTTCTTGTGGACAACTTTGACAAAAAGCTTACTGAAGATACCAAAAAGGCGGTTTTTGACGAATATCTGTAGCAATCAGTGAGTTTCTCACAACACCTAAATTGTCAAAAAAGCGGCTTCAGAGGCCGAAAATTCAAGAAATCCTGATAAATTTGCCCCTCGTTTTAAAACCCCTTTGGGTTGACTGACTATAGTGTCAACATATTAGGCCTAAGCCAAAAAACGCATTCTTTTGATTTCAAGATTGGGGATGCTTTTTTTAAAATCTACGGCACGGAAGTCGTAAGCTCTGGTCAATTCTTGGCAAAAGTAGTTCTTGACAAAAGGGAAACGCTCATTGAAGCAATTTTTGAGATCGAAGGAAAGGCTGGTTTAGTGTGTGACCGAAGCCTTGATCCCTTTGACCATGTAATGAAGATCAACCGAAAAATGATTTTCAAGTATGGAGATGCTACGGAAGAAGTGAGTGACGAAATCACCATCATTCCGCGAGATCTTCAGTGGTTAGATGTGGGACAGTATATTTACGAATATATTGTGCTTGACGTGCCGATCAAAAAAATACATCCTCGCTATCAAAGTGAGAACGAGGAGGACGAATACGAAGAAGGAAAGTTGATTTATCAGTCGGAAAAGAATGAAGATTCCATTGATCCGCGATGGGAAATGTTAAAAAAATTAAAATAAAGTAAATTAAATAGTTAGTGTTATGCCAAATCCCAAACGAAAAACCTCGAAGACCCGCAGAGATAAAAGAAGAACTCACTATAAAGCGGTTGCCAAACAATTCTCTATTGACCCAACTACTGGAGAGAGTCACCTTCCCCATCGCGCGCATTGGCACGAAGGAAAGTTGTATTACAAAGGAAATGTTGTAATGGAGAAAGAAGTGGCATAATCTGCCGAGATGGTACTCTCTACGCCTTGTTTTCAACAGATTACTAAGTTTGCAATAACAAACAAAAGGTACTAAGTGTGTTTAAAAAATGCCTGGTTTTCGAGCCGGGCATTTGTATTTTGATAAGGTTTTGTGAGTAAAAAAGATATGAACAAAATAAGAGCAGCAATTACCGGGGTGGGTGGCTATGTACCTGACTATATTCTTACGAACAAAGAATTAGAGACAATGGTCGAAACCTCTGATGAGTGGATTACTTCACGAACCGGAATCAAAGAACGCAGAATTTTAAAAGGCGAAAACCAAGGTGTGTCAGTAATGGCTGTGGAGGCCGTAAAAAGATTATTAGCGAAAACAAAAGTCGATCCTAAGGAAATTGATCTAATCATTTTTGCAACCGTTACGGCCGACATGACGTTTCCGGCCTCCGCCAATATAGTTGCAACTGCTGTTGGTGCTACCAATTCATTTAGTTACGACATGGGAGCAGCTTGCTCTGGTTTTCTCTATGCGCTTACAACTGGAGCAAGTTTTATCGAATCAGGGCGATACAAAAAAGTGATCGTTATCGGAGGCGATAAAATGTCATCGATTTTAGACTACACCGACAGAACCACTTGCATTATTTTTGGCGATGGGGCCGGCTGTGTTCTTCTAGAACCCACCACTGAGGAAGTAGGCGTGATCGATTATATATTGAAAAGCGATGGAAGTGGAGAAGCCTATCTTCACCAAAAAGCTGGTGGCAGTCGCATTCCCGCATCAATAGACTCCGTCAGCAACAAACAGCACTATGTCTATCAAGAGGGTTCAGCTGTTTATAAATTTGCCGTGACAAACATGGCTGATGTTGCCGCCCAAGTGGCTGAACGAAACAGTCTCACAAAGGAAAACATCTCCTGGCTTGTTCCACACCAGGCGAACAAACGGATTATTGACGCCACGGCAAGTCGCGTTGGGATTTCAGAAGATCACGTGATGATGAACATTGAACGCTATGGAAACACTACAGCGGGAACCATCCCTCTCTTACTGTGGGACTACGAAAAGAAGCTCAAAAAGGGTGATAATCTATTGATGGCAGCTTTCGGAGGGGGCTTCACATGGGGGGCGGTTTATGTGAAGTGGGCGTATGACTCATAGTGACTATCCACAACCCAAACTAATTTAAAAATAAAAAGTCAAAAATCTCAAATAAAAAATGGCAACAGTATCTGATCTCAATAAAGGAAGTTACGTACGATACAATGGCGAAGTGGTGCAAGTAGAAGAAATGCAGCACCGAACTCCGGGTAATTTGCGCGCATTTTATCAACTAAAAATGCGAAGTTTACGCACCGGAAAAATCGTGGAAAATCGTTTTCGCCCAGGCGATGCCATTGAACAGCTGCGGGTAGAAACGAAAGAATACCAATACCTCTATCAAGATGGTGACAGCCTGGTGTGCATGGACAACACCACTTTTGAACAAATCTATCTGGACAGAGTATTGTTGGGCGATTCAGTTAACTATATCAAAGAGGGTGTAACGTTATTAATTGCCTTTGAAGATGGCAAAGAACCAATCACCGCAGAGGCTCCTGCTCATGTAACGGTGAACGTTACATATACTGAACCAGGTGTTCAGGGAGACACGGCTACACGAACACTGAAAGCCGCAACGATCGAAACCGGAGCTGAAATTCGAGTTCCTCTGTTCGTTAATACAGGCGATAATATCAAAATCAAAACAGGTACTGGAGAATACGTAGAACGAGTTAAATAATTCAAATGTATGGCTGCAAAAAAAGAAGTCACCTCGAAAAGCAACGGTATTAAGAAATCAACAACTCAAACCCAATCTGAAATGAAAACTACGGAGATCCGAGATCTGATCGATTTCATTGCCCAATCTGGATTAAATGAAGTAGACATCGAAACGAAGGAGTTAAAACTTCATGTAAAACGTGAACCCGATCAACGAGTAATGAAGTCAAGTGCGGCTGTTGTGACTGCACCAGTAGCCATTACGGCTCCACCTCAACAGCAAATCGTTCAGCAGCAGGCCCCGGTTAAAGTTGAAAAGCCAGTTGTGGCCGCTGCAAAGGGCCTGGAGATCAAGTCTCCAATGATTGGAACGTTCTATCGCACGTCCAATCCGGATTCGCCTCCGTTTGTTTCGGTAGGTGATAAAATCACCAAAGGTCAAACGGTATGTATCATCGAAGCAATGAAGCTGTTCAATGAAATTGAATCAGAGGTTTCAGGAACGATTGTAAAAGTGATGGTTGAAAATGCATCGCCTGTAGAATACGATCAAGTCCTTTTTGTGGTAGAGCCGGATTAAATGTGAATTCAAAGTTCAAGGTTTCGACCTGACAATGACTTCAATCTTGAATCTTACATTTTGAATTTTGATTTAAAATTATGTTTAAAAAAATATTGATTGCGAATCGTGGTGAAATTGCCTTGCGCATCATTCGCACGTGCAAAGAAATGGACATCAAAACGGTGGCTGTTTACTCAACCGCTGACCGCGAAAGTCTACATGTTCGATTTGCTGATGAAGCTGTTTGTATCGGAAGTGCACCCAGCAAAGATTCTTATTTGAATATTCCACGCATCATTTCAGCTGCGGAAATCACGAACGCGGATGCCATTCATCCGGGATATGGATTCTTGTCTGAGAATGCAGAGTTCTCTTCCGTGTGTCATGAATATGGAATTAAGTTTATTGGCCCAACGCCTGACATGATTCGCTCGATGGGCGACAAGATCACCGCTAAGGAAACAATGATTAAAGCGGGTGTGCCTTGTATACCAGGCTCAGAAGGATTGCTTGAATCAGTCGAACAGGGATTGAAGCTAGCGAAAAAGATAAAGTACCCTGTTATTGTAAAGGCAACGGCTGGTGGAGGTGGAAAGGGCATGCGGATCATCAACAATGAAGAAGAGTTTACGAAAGCCTGGGATGACGCAAAGCGCGAAGCGGCTGCTTCTTTTGGCAATGACGGCCTGTATCTTGAAAAATTTGTGGAAGAACCCCGTCACATTGAAATTCAGGTAGTGGGAGATCAATATGGCAAAGTATGTCACCTGTCGGAACGTGACTGTTCGATACAAAGAAGACATCAGAAACTCGTTGAGGAAACACCTTCGCCTGTAGTAACCCAAGAATTAAGGGATCGCATGGGTGAAGCCGCCATCAAAGGCGCTAAAGCCATCAATTATGAAGGCGTTGGCACTATTGAGTTTTTGGTAGATAAGCATGGTGATTTCTATTTCATGGAAATGAACACACGCATTCAGGTTGAACATCCGATTACAGAAGAGGTGACGGATTACGATTTGATCAAGGAGCAAATAAAAGTAGCGGCCGGAGTTCCTATATCAGGCAACAACTACTACCCTAATCTTTTCGCCATGGAGTGCCGAATCAATGCCGAAGATCCTGCCAACGGATTCCGGCCTTCGCCCGGTAAAATCACAAATATCCATATGCCCGGTGGGCATGGGATACGCATCGATAGTCATGTGTATTCTGGCTACACGATTCCGCCTAACTACGATTCAATGATAGCTAAGCTGATCGTAAGCGGTCAGTCACGCGAGGAAGTAATTACTCGTATGAAGCGTGCTTTGAGTGAATTTGTAATTGAAGGGATCAAAACCACCATCCCATTCCATTTAAAACTAATGGACAATCCAACGTTTAGATCGGGTAAGTTTACAACCAAATTTTTAGAGACTTCTTTTGATTTTTCTGAATTGAAGTAGAAATCAGCAAAAATAAAAAAGGGACTATCAGACTAGTCCTACTTTGTCATGTTACTGTTTTTAGCTGATTTTGGATTAGTTTTTGGTAACGAGGTATTTGGTCAAGTAGTTTTTCAATAACCTGCTCAATAGAGCAAAGTGTATTGACCGTTGCATTGACAAGTTCCTGGATTTGATAGGCTGTTATTCTTCCGATTGTTTTTTTGAGGGTGATTTTTTGTTCCATAAGGAATAATAAAGCAAGTGATGAAAGTGCAGCATGCCGATGAAACCCTGTCCAGCTACGGGTTTGATAATCCCCCATTCCGGCAATATTTTTTCCTTCTTCAAAAACCCGTTCTACGAAAACCCTTTGTGCCTGCGCTTTGGCCATTCGCTTCATGGTCACTTTTTGGTTGAAAAATCCAAGAGAATATTTTGTTTTGCCATCAGCATCTTTACGAATAAGGAGGTGAAGGGTAAGAAATGTTTTAGAAGGATCGTGAAGTACCCAAACTTTTCGCATATGGTATCTGGCCTGCAAGATTCCTTTTGTTCCATTACGCACGGTGAGCAGTTTAAAATCCTCTATTGTAAGTCCGTGCATGTAGTCTCTTACCATGATGGGTTCTTTATCCGGTCGTTCCTTTGTGAACTTTCTACCTCGGCCACTATACGGAGGTATCTTCCATGAAGGCTCTCTCATGTAGACGGTGAGGTTTTCTTTGATGTCACCGACAAAGGGTATTTCCAGTATCATTAATTGGCGGAGTAAACCCACAGTATTTCCGTAAAGGGCATCAAAAACGACACATTCGACATCTTTGGAAATCTTTTTATAAAGCTTTTTGATCATGCGCAACGCAATCACCGTTTTGCTTTCTTGCTTTTTAGTGGCTGGTATTCCGGCTTTTTCTCTTAGTTCAGCATCATCCCCCCAATCCTTGGGCATAAATAATTCCATTTCCACGGGACAGTAAAAATCTCCGCCACTCAAAGCAGCCGTCACGGCAACCTGACCATTATCGTTCTTACCGATACATCCAAGATACTGATGGCCTACACAGGCAGAATGTTTGCCTTTCTTTCGGTATCCAACCTCATCAATGAGAATGTAAATGCGTTCACCATGCGTACGCAACCACTTAATACTTCGCTTCAATATAGCCCTGAACAGCTTGCTGTATTCCCAGGGGGAAGTTGTAAGCATGTGATGGAGATTTTGTCCATCAAACTCGTTGAGCGAATTGCCCATGAAATAGCAATTGGCTCTGCCTTTGGGGCTTTTGAAAAGCCCCTGAACATATCCGCTGGCCTGATCCAGACTACTGTGTGTTTGCGATCGGAAAACTTCCGAGAACTCCATCAGGAAGTGAGGGAGCCGTTCAGCGGTTCTGCGAAGAACTACTGAAAAAGAAATGTCATTTTTTTTGGCCGTCCTTTTTGAGGATGGCTATATTTGGTTGCATTTATTACAAGGGTGAAGATAAGCATTCTGAGCCGTCAGATGTTCATTCTTCACCCATTTTTATAACATGACAAAGTAGGACTAGTCCCTTTTTTTTATTCACCTGAATTTAACTTCTATCGCAAGAATAACAATTCGCGGTATTTCACCAACGGCCAATCTTCATCATCGATCAATAGTTCGAGTTCGTCTACAGCATCGCGAATTTTATCAAAGTATTTCTCTTTAATATCGTCACAATAACCGTACGCGCGTTTATGTGTATCCGTTATTTTGTTGATTCGTTTACGCTCGTCAATCATTTGGCGAACTCCGTTTTTGATCACCTCAATGTGCTCAGATATTTCTTTGATGGTCTGAACAACAGCTTTGTTATCCACACCTAGCCCTTTCAACCCATTTGCGTTAGTAATCAATTTATTCTGATACGCTATAGCGGTAGGGATAATATGATTCATCGCTAAATCGCCAATCACACGTGCCTCGATCTGCACTTTCTTGATATAACTCTCCAACTTGATTTCATTGCGGGCTTCCACTTCTTTGTGACTTAACACATCATGCGTTTCAAACAGTTCCAGCGATTTTTTGGAAAGGTAAGCATCAATTGCGCGGGGCATGTTCTTGATATTATTCAACCCTCGTTTTGCAGCTTCCTTTACCCACTCATCAGAATATCCATCACCCTCAAAGCGAATCGCTTTCGATTCCTTGATGTATTTCCGCAATACGTTTACTATCGCTAGTCTCTTTTCTTCACCCTTCTCAATTTCTTTACTTACCGTGTCGTAGAACTTTGAAAGTTGATCGGCCACTATCAAGTTAAGTGCAGTCATCGGTGTTCCGCAATTGTCGCTACTGCCCACCGCTCGAAACTCAAACTTGTTTCCGGTAAACGCAAAAGGAGAGGTTCGGTTTCTATCTGTAGCATCTAAAATGATTTCGGGAATTTGATCGATCCCCAATTTCATATACATGTTGTCTCCTTTCTCAATTTTCACATTTCCTTTCTTCTCTAACTCGTCCAAGACTGCTGTCATTTGTGCCCCGATAAAAACGGACATGATAGCAGGTGGAGCCTCATTCGCGCCAAGACGAAAATCGTTGGCCGCAGTAGCAATACTCGCTCTTAACAAATCGGCATGTTCATGCACAGCCTTGATGGTTGTGATGAAAAATGTTAGAAAGAGTAAGTTGTCACGGGCTGAACTTGATGGTGCATACAAGTTTACACCAGTGTCGGTGATCAACGACCAGTTATTGTGCTTTCCACTTCCGTTCAATCCAGCAAAAGGCTTCTCATGAAAAAGGATTTTTAGATTGTGTTTGTCACCCACCCGGCTCATTACGTCCATCATCAATTGATTATGGTCGTTGGCCACATTCACTTCTTCAAAAAGGGGAGCCACCTCAAATTGACTAGGCGCCACCTCATTGTGACGAGTGCGAACAGGAATTCCTAGTTTCCACGACTCGATTTCAAAATCACGCATAAAATCATAAACACGCGATGGGATGGTTCCGAAATAATGATCTTCCAATTGCTGGCCCCGTGCAGGTGAGTGCCCAAACACGGTGCGGCCAGCCATGACTAAGTCAGGACGGGCGCTTGCTAATGCTTTATCAACTGCAAAATACTCCTGTTCAGCACCTAGCGAAGCAACCACATGATTGATGTCTTTATCAAAAAGTTGACAAACCTTGGTAGCCGCCAAATCAACTGCCTTCAATGCCTTTAGCAAGGGTGACTTGGTATCGAGCGTTTCACCTGTATAAGACACAAAGATCGTTGGAATACTCAACGTCTTTCCATACAAAAACATGGGCGAAGTTGGATCCCACGCTGTATACCCCCGAGCCTCAAATGTGCTGCGAATACCACCGCTTGGGAATGAGGATGCATCTGGTTCTTGCTGCACCAATTCACTTCCTTTAAACTTTTCAATACCTGAAAGCGCATCAAAGAACGAATCATGCTTTTCTGCAGTACCTCCCGTCATTGGCTGAAACCAATGCGTAAAATGGGTTGCCCCTTTCGCAATCGCCCATGATTTTGCCGCGGAGGCAACTGCATCTGCAGTGTCTTCGTCAATTTTTTCATGGTTTTTGATCGCCTGACTTACTTTCTTGAAAACGGCCGGAGCCAGCGTTCCACGCATCTGCTGCATCCCGAAAACATTCTCCCCGAAAAATTGGGAAATGTTAGGTGTAATGGCGTCAACATGAACCTTGGGTCGGTCATTTAGTTTTTTGAGAGCTTCAAATCGTAATTGAGACATAGTGGTTGTTTTTTTATCAATTCGGTCGAAATTTAGGCGAAAATTGTTAATAGTAGGATTAAAAATAGGGCTATTTTGTAAATAAAATGGGTTCAATTAAAAGAATTGAGGTAAAATAAAAGCAATGGGCCTGCAGGATAGGTTTCTATAACTTGGCAAAAATCATTGCTTCCGTTTCGTTCACACACTACATAATCGCTTATTTTTACCACTTGGCCACGCCTGAAGAAAGGCTGAAAGGCAAAACTCATGAAAGACAATGTCTCCCCCGCGTGGAAGTTCTTTAGCATACTTTTAACAGTAGCGTGTTTAATGTTTATCGTACAACATCTTCCACAGCTGGATTTCATTGCATGGCTCCAGTCCAAAGGAACTAAAGCGACCACTTCATTCTTACAGATCGCCTCCGATTCCATTACATTCTTCAGTCTGGGTGTGCCGCTGGCAATTGCTGTCTTCAGAGAGTTTGACAAGACCTCGAGTAAAAGGAATTCGAGGCTCTCGTTCGTTTACGTGGGCGTCAGTGTAGGTATAGCCGGTTTAATCTCGTACGCCATTAAAAATATAGGATTGATTCCTCGTCCTTACGAAGTAGACGCTCGAATCATACAACTTAGTGTGGGGGGCGGTTTTTCGTTTCCTAGTGGCCATACCACTGAAGCCTTTGCTTCCGCTACGGCACTTTCTTTTTTATTCCCCAAACCAAAGTATTTTCTGCTGTTCTTTTTTTGGGCAAGTCTTGTTGGCTTTTCAAGAATTTATCTTGGCGTCCACTACCCTTTTGATGTGCTCGGGGGTATAGCTATTGGCATTACGACTTCTTTCGCCTTGCGATTCTTTTTCCGAAAAAAGACCGGAATATTTGATTCCTGATTAGGCAACCCTTGCTTTAACTGCTTCGAATTGTTTGTCGTAATCTTCACGAACGGTTCCCATCCATCGATCCCACCACAGAAAATAGAATCCATAGTTACCAGTAAAAAATTGATGGTGCTGATTATGGTTTACAGAAGTGTTGATCCACTTTCCGACTCTACTTCTTGAAAATCGCTTAGGGTAAAGTTCATAGCCCAAATGTCCATAGACATTGTAGATCATCATGATCAACAAAAAGAGACTAATGGACAGCGGATGGACAGGCATTACAAATGCGAGAACAACCACAATACCCGCCTCTACCACCGCCTCAAGTGGATGAAAAGCGTACGCAGCCCAAGGAGAGGGGTTCGTAGACTGATGGTGAACTCTATGAACCCATTTATATAGCGCAGATGAATGCATAGCGCGATGTGTCCAATAAAAGTATGTATCGTGGATCAGCAGCATCAAAACAATACTTCCATAAAAATAGAGGAAGCCAAATTCATCGATGGAAGTGTACAATTGTGTGAAATCTCGTATTCGTGTAAAAAATAATGTGTAGCCGACTGCTGCAAAAACCCCGACCGTGACAAGCGAATAGCCTATTTCCCGAACATAGTCACTTCGCTTCGGAAACCGTATTTGGATTTTTTTAAATGACCATTTTGATTTCCAGAAAATGTAGAAAGCCGCAAATGCAGCGGCTGCAACAATCAGATAACGCAATAAAATAAGCAGAAAAATGAACCAAAAGCCATTCGCTGAAATCTCTTTTAAGTCGCTCATACCCCTTTGATTAAAAATCAAAGAAACAGTTTAAACTAAAAGCAATCAAATAACGTCTAATCAAAAAAAATTGGAATTATGACAAACTACCATTGGAAAGGACAACAAGCAGATTATGCATTTAAAATTGATTCATTTTATGCTAAGAACATTTCCCTTGCTTGGATTAATTGGGAATTGAACCAATTGGAGGAGCGAACACAATTTCAAAGGAGAAGAAGTAAGAAGTGAACTGAGTTTTCTCTCTCCTTAATTTGATTTTTTTACTGAGCCTCCGCTACTAGAGCCTGTATTAGTTCGGCTGGGTGTTCCTCTGTATTTGATGCTGCCCCCGCTGCTGGCGTGCCCATCAATCTCTTTCAACACATTCACCTTTACACTAGCTCCGCTACTTGCGTTGGCATCCACAATTTCGCTACTAAGCTCGTACGCATCTACATCTCCTGCACTACTTGCTTCTACTTCTAATCGCTTTGATTTTCCTTCCAATTGAACGTTGGCCGCACTGGAAGCATCAACTTTTGTGATGTCGGCATCAAGGCCTATCTCGACAGATGCAGCACTGGAAGCGCTGATCGACATCGAGGGTGTGACGATTTGCCCCTCCGAAAAAACATTAGACGCTGAACTGGCTGCGATCTTTTCCATTTTCAAATAGGTAACGTAGACTTTAACGCTTATCTTTTTATAGCTACCATCTCGCATGCGAACTCTCAAAACCGAGCCAGAGACATCTGTTAAAACATCTGACAAACTTCCGTTGGTAACCTCCACCTTTACTTCCTCTTTATTTCCTTTCTTCAAATAGACATCGATCGCTTGTGAGGATTTGATGCCCTGAAAAGAGCCCACCTGCCTGGTTTCGAATTGTTGGGAAAACGTTGCATTTACAAAAAGTAAGTTTAGAACGACTACAACTAATTTCTTCATAAGATGTATTTTTTGGGTCATGGAAATCTCGCTACGTAACTTTACTCAACCGGTAAATCTCAATTGATACAAAGACCTGTTGAAAGCTAAAGGGTTGCATCCACCGTTGAAAGCTCATTAAAAAAGTCAAACGAGTGTAAGAATTAACCAAATTTTACCTAAATTTCGATTCATGTTAACAGTAACTTTGCTCAAATATTAAATCAATATGATTAAAGACCAATTAAATATTCTGATAAATTTAGCCGCTAGTGACACCACCGTTGCTGAGAAAGAAGCGAGTGTGATTTATTCTTTGGCGAAGGCCAACGGGATCCCAAAAGAAGCTGTGGATGAAATGCTGAAAAGGCCGCACCCGATTGTGTCATTTGACACATTCACAGAAGATGAAAAGTTTGAAAACCTATATCATTTAATTCAACTAATGAAAAG
>JABFSY010000056.1 GCA_013140395.1 Cyclobacteriaceae bacterium | reverse complement strand
CAATTTGTGCCTTCCAATTACTACCAAAACCTTCAATACCGCCTCATTGGCCATTTTCGCGCTGGTCGCACGGTCGGAGCAGTTGGCATTCCTTCACAACCTAATGTATTCTACATGGGTGTGAACAATGGAGGTGTTTGGAAGACGGATGATTTTGGCCGTACATGGAAACCTATTTTCGACAAAGAGTCCACCGGATCAGTAGGAGACGTTGCAGTTTCTCCCTCTCAACCAAATGTTGTCTATGTAGGAAGTGGTGAAGGCCTCCATCGTCCCGACTTAGCCACGGGTGATGGAATGTTCAAATCAACCGATGGTGGAAACACATGGAAACATATTGGGTTAAATGATGCGCAGCAAATAGGTCGGGTGGTAGTGCATCCTACCAACCCGGAAATTGTTTTCGCGGCAGTCTTGGGTCATCCCTATGGTGCGAATGAAATGCGTGGTGTATACCGAACCAAAGATGGTGGGGCAAGTTGGGAAAGGGTTTTGTATATCAATCATAATACGGGTGCTATTCAAGTTGAATTTGACCCGACCAATCCTGAAGTAGTATTTGCGGATCTATGGGAACATCGCGAAGGCCCCTGGGAGAATGTCTCTTTCTCAGGAACAAACAGTGGTCTGCATAAATCAATGGATGGAGGAACAACCTGGCGAAAGCTAACAACAGGCTTGCCTACTGCTGCTGAAGGTCTGGGAAGAATTGGTTTTGGGATTTCCTACAGCAACCCGAAAAGAATGTTTGCCACTGTAGATGCACGAGAGCGAGGCGGAATCTATAGAAGTGACGATGCCGGTGAAAGCTGGAAATTGGTAAGCAATGAACGCAGAGTGTGGGGACGTGGAAGTGATTTCGCAGAGATTCGAGTCCATCCAAAAAATCCGGATGTTGTATATGCTGCCAATACTGCTTCTTATCGTTCTACAGATGGAGGAATTACCTGGACTTCATTCAAAGGTGCGCCTGGCGGTGATGACTACCACCGCATCTGGATCAATCCTTTACAACCAGATATTATGATTTTCGCAGCCGATCAAGGGGCTACCATTACAGTGAACGGAGGGAAGACCTGGAGCTCGTGGTACAATCAACCCACTGCACAATTGTACCATGTGTCAACAGACAATCAATTTCCCTACTGGGTGTATGGCGGTCAGCAGGAGAGTGGCGCGATAGGAACAGCGAGCCGTGGCAATGGAGGGCAAATTTCTTTTCGTGATTGGATGGGCGCAGGTGCTGATGAATATGCCTATGTGGCACCTGATCCAAAGAATTCAGATATCATTTATGGTGGAAGAGTAACACGCTTCAACAAGAAGACAGGGCAGACACAAAATGTAGCACCAGAAGCATTGCGCTCTGGTCAATACAGAATGCTTCGCACCTTGCCGTTACTTTTTCATCCCGCTGATCCAACCATGTTGCTGTTTGCCACTAATGTACTTTGGAAAACACATTCAGGTGGAGATCAATGGGAAATTATTAGTCATGATCTGACAAGAAAACAACCAGAAGTACCGGCTAGCGTTGGCGATTTCAGAACAGAAAGTTTGAGTACGATGAAGCAGCGAGCTGTTATTTATTCCGTTTCAGGATCACCGCTGGATAAAAATATCATTTGGGCCGGAACAGATGATGGCTTGGCACACGTAACGCTGGATGGAGGCAAGAATTGGAAAGATGTAACACCGTCTTCACTTACATCGTGGGATAAGATTTCTCAATTCGATGCGAGTCATTTCGATACGAAGACGGCTTTCTTTTCAGTGAACGCATTTCGCAAAGATGATTTGCGGCCGCACATTTATAAAACTAACGATGGAGGCACTACCTGGAAAAAAATTGTAAATGGAATCCCAGCTAACGGATCTGTCAACGTAGTACGCGAAGACCCCAAGCAAAAAGGATTGCTTTTTGCGGGCACAGAGCGAGAAGTGTTCTTTTCTATCGATGAAGGAGAAAATTGGCAATCGCTCAGAAAAAATATGCCGGCTACTTCCATTCGTGATCTAGTTATTCATGAAGATGATTTGGTGATTGGCACACACGGACGATCAATTTGGATTTTGAATAACATCAATCCGCTCCGAAATCTCGCCAATGCTTTTGCAGCTAAGAATGCCTACTTATTTCCTCCGGCTCTGGCCACCCGAGTTCGCAACAACATGTTTTCTGATACACCACTTCCACCGGAAGAACCTGCCGGACAAAATCCGCCTGATGGTGCTACGATTGATTACTGGCTCTCAGCCAACGCTGGTGTGGTACGTATTGAAATTGCTGGGTTAGATGGAGCAGTAATGAGAGTGCTTTCGAGTAAGGATCAGCCAGAACCAATAGACACCCTTTCGATTCCTCATCCTACGTATTGGATAAGGCCTAACCAAACGATCTCCACTCAACCCGGTCATCATAGAATCGTTTGGGATTTGCGTCATGATCCACCAAAAGGAGCAGACCGACAATTTGCGATAGCCGCTGTATACCACAATACGCCAAGCGGTCCGCTTGGACCTTACTTCCTACCTGGTAAATATAAAGTCAGACTAGTAGTGGATGGTACCATTGCACAAGAACAGGAAATCCAAATCAGACTGGATCCCCGAGTGACTTTCTCAAATGACGATTTGGTTTTGCAATCCCTTCATTCAATGATGTGTTATAGATCTTATAATGAGTTGCTGGCGTTGAAAAATGAGATTGATCTGAAATTGTCTAATCCAAAAGCGAAATGGGGGAGAGGGAAGAAAGAGCTTCTTATTGCACTTCGCGGAGAAGGCCGCCCCGAAAATCCAGATGTGATGTATGGAAGTATTTCTGACACATCCATTGAGAAAGAGACAATCGTGGCACTTCAGGAAAAACTATTGTATTTGATGTCTGTTCTACAAAGTACAGAGGCTAAACCAACGGCTGCACAGGTTCAAGCGGTTGTAAAGCTCACAGCAAATGCCGTAGAACTAAAAAACAGATGTACTACCATTTCTAAATAGAACAAAATCTGTTTGAATAGTAACGATTCAAAGAAAAACTGCATCGATAATGAACACACCCTGTTTTTGTACTTTGAAGTTAATTGAATCTAAAAATTGGATATCGAGACAACCTTCTATTTCTCATTTTCTGATTTTGTTTTTAGTGATATTAACCTCTTCGAGTTGTAGGCAAGGCCAGTCCAATGTTGTTGATAAACTACCTGATGAGATTAGTATTAAAGAAGAACAAGAGTTATCAGGGACCTCTATGATCGAAAGGCTATCGTATGTTACTCAATTGGACAATTTAAATTCAACTGGCTGGGATGAATATAGATG